>CAMFCQ010000009.1 GCA_945948915.1 uncultured Clostridia bacterium
CTCATCGTGCGATACTATCCATAACACTTGAAAAACTGGAATCCAGAAAAGCAAGTGAAGCAGGACACCTATGACGGTCTATTCCATATCCTTACTGAAAAAGGTATATTGATCAACGTAGCAGCATAAAAAGATCTCATCTTTCCAACGAAATTCCCTATTTGTGGGCACAATTCCCTTCCGTTTTATTTTGCGCATTTTGCACCCACCCAAATGAAAAATGCACCCAATTTCCGGGTGCCGTTTTATCTTGCGCTTTGTATCAAAATAAGCGTAGGAAGCCACAATTTGTCCGAAAACTGCGGTTTTCGGACTTTTTTCTTGTCTAATTTTGCCCATTTTTCGTCCAAAAACCCAAAAACAAGGGCCTTTCAGCCCCTGATTGAGGCCTTTTGAAAGGTAACAAATCAGACTAAAAGCAAAGGAAGCCCAGGGAATTTCCTGGACTTCCTTTATACTTTTGTTGAGAGCTAGTTATTTGAAATAGACAGTGGTTTGAATATCGTTAGTTTCAGTCATAAAGGTGCTGGCATCATATGAAAAGATGATACAGTACATTCTGGATAATCAGGACCGCTTTTATAGGTTACTTGCTCTTGACGTACTATGGCATCTATAATTCCTCTGTTGCTCTTTCTCCTGCTGTTCAAAACGCTCGCCTTATTCCCGCTATCCACCCTTCCAAACACACTTTTCTTCGTTCCCTCACTCGTTGGAGACTCTCCCTTCTTGTCTCCTTCTCCTCTGATCCTCTCCGTTGTTCTTGCGGTCACACTTTGGAGTTCTTATTCCTCAAACTCAAAAAGACTACGCTTGACGATCTCCTTAGAAAGGTTTTGTCCTATCCCTAGAACTCTCTCTTCCTCTGGTCTTCGTCAAGCGCAGCCTTTTCCAATCAACACAACTTCATAACAACCTCGTCGCGAATTCCCCAATTCGCTCTTTTGTTATTTAGTTTATTGAAACGTATCTGGATATTTAGGGTGGTGTATTTATTAGTTTTTACTTATTTTACCCATAAACGCAGATATATATATTTTTTTATATATATTTAATTCTTTATAGAAAGCAAAAGCAAACAAATATTCGACAAAATAGAATCGCTGATCTATAATGCCATTATCAAAGTGAACAAGTTTTTGATCAATTCTTCAGACATTTCTTGTTGGATTAATTTGTCATTCTGCAGTCCGGTCCGGAACGGCTGCTTGTATGAGTCCCGTTGTGAACCCTGATCAACATAGCGAAAGGAGATCTAGCCCGATGAAACGTTGTATCGCATTGTTATTCACCTTGATGATGCTGCTCATCACCATGCCTGCTTTTGCAGCCGATTATGTCTACGAAGAACCAGTAAAGAGCACAAAACTGCCTCGTACGACTCCTGAAGAAAAGGGAATTAGCTCCGAATACATTCTCAACACCATTGATGCGTTCAACCGGGAAGACATTGAAATCCATTCGATGCTCATAGCCGTCGGCAACGAAGTGATTTTCGAAGGCTATTATGCACCGTATACTCCGGAAGATCCGCACATCATGTTCTCGCTAACCAAGCTATTCACCAATGCCGCTGTCGGCGTGGCTGTGACTGACGGCGCGCTGAGTCTGGATGATTACGTCGTGGATGCCTTCCCGGAGTACGTGCCGGAAGACGCCAGCGAAAACCTCAAGAAAATGCAGCTTAAGCATTTGATCACCATGACCAACGGTCACGGCAGAATGATCAGCGGCAGCGAGCTGCGTCCGATGAAGACCAGCTGGCTGGAGCACCTGATGGCGGAGCCCGTTGTTTATGAGCCGGGCACCTATTACCTCTACAACTCCGGCAGCAGTGTGCTGGCTTCTGGCATGGTACAGCGTGCGACCGGCATGACCTGTCACGAAGTGCTGCTCAAGACAGGCTTTGCTGAACTGGGCATCGAGCATTTCACGTGGGATAAGGGGCCTGACGGCATCAACGCCGGTCATGGCGGCGTGAAGATTCCGGTAGAAGACATCCTCAAGATTGGCGTCCTCTATCAGAATGGCGGCGTATGGAACGGCAAGCAGATTCTTTCCGAGGAATGGTGCCGTAAGGCAATCGGCTTTGAAAAGATCCTCGAGGATCAGGGTACGTACGCGTTCCACTGGACCGACCGTGAAAACGGCTGCTATACCGCGGGTGGCTCCTATGGACAGACCCTGCTCATCTGCCCCGAGCTCAATCTGACCATCGCCGTCACTGCCGGCACGAACAGCTCGATTCCGGCCGTGCTCTATAACGAGCTGATTGCTCCGACCCTGGCCGATGGCGAAAGCCGCAGCTATGATGGTGCATATGCGGCTGCGCTTGCGCGCAGAGCCTCCACACTCAGCCTGCTGACCACTCCGATTACTACAGCCTCCGAACTGGCGGAGAAGATCGATGACAAGGTGTTCGTCGCGGACGAAAATGCCGACGGCGTCAAGAGCATTACGCTTGACATCACCAAGGAATACATCGACTATACTATGGTGGATGATCGCGGCACCCACACCATCCGCAACGGTGTTGGTTCTTGGATCCGCACTAACACCTCCATGACCAGCAACTATACGCATCATCAGTATCAGTATCCGATCGAGCCGGTCGTAGGCAATGCCGAGTGGCTGGACGACAATACCCTACAGCTAACCTGGCGCTGGCCTGAGCTTGCCTTCGTGGATACCGTGATCATTAAGGTGGCAGATGATGGTAGCACGCTCGCGATGACCCGTTCTGTGAACGTCAACTCCGGCGATCTGGTTCGTCCGGAAATCACCTTCCATTAATCTCTCCTCGATAATCTCTCCTTCACTCTATCTCCTTGGCAAGGCGTTCGTCCTCCGTTTCTGGCGTCTTGCCCCCTCTTTTCGTTAAGCAATTGTACTGTAAAGAAAATTCGAAACTCAGGAATGCGAGGGATTCTGTTATGAAAAAAAGTTGGATTCTGTTTGCTGTGAGTATTCTCCTTACTTTGACGCTGTGCATCGGACTTGCGGAGACGGTTCCGTTGGCTTCTGAAACGCAGATTGATCCCATCGTGGCTGCGGAAGCCCTTATCGGTCTTGAGATTCCCGTCGATCAGTTTAAGGAAACGACCGGCGGTGGCAAGGTGGTATCTGCCGAGCTGAAAACCTCCGAATCCGATCCGGCAGTTCAGTATGTCGAGACCTTCGGCTACGTGTATCCTGTGGATCCTACCGCGCCGAATATCGAGTGGCGTGTTCTGCTGCCTGTGAAGTGGAACGGACGCAGCGTACAGTTGGGCGGCGGTGCCAACAACGGCTCCATCCCGAAGCTTACCAGCACCACCTCCATGGGCCGCATTGTTGCGGTCGACGCAGGCTATGTGGTCTATGGCGACGACTCTGGCCATCAGTCTGAAAGCTCCATGGACGCCAGCTTTGCCACCAATGCAGAATCTCTGGCAAACTATACCCGCCTGCATCTGATCAAGGCTCAGGACGCGATGAAGTTTGTGACCAAGGCTTTCTATGGTCAGGAACCGGTGTTCAATTTCTTTGCCGGCAGCTCCACTGGCGGCCGCGAGGCGCTGGAATGTGCGATCAACTTTGGTCAGTACTATGACGGCATTTTCTGCAGCGAGCCTGCGTCCAACTACGTGTTGATCCGCATGTGGGGCGCAATCCTCTCTCAGGCCGTTTATGAGAGCTATGATGCCGAATCCTATCCGTACTCCGACGGCTTCATTGACGAGGAAACGGTTAAGGCTATCCGCGAAGAAGCACTGGCAGCATATGATGGTCTGGATGGAATCGAAGATGGCATTGTCAGCAATATCTTTGCAGCGCGTGCTAACCGCGACGCATTCCTCAAGCAGATCACCGAAAAATTCAATCTGACCGAAGCACAGCTCAAGACCATTGACGTCTATGAGAACGGCTACACGCTCGATTACAAGATGGCCAATGGCATGAATTCTTACCATGGCTATTCCGCGCTGGAAGGCGGCATCATGGACCTGGGTCCGGATCCGGTGCCTCGCGAGCCTCTGGACACCGCCTATAACGTGCACCATGGTGACCGCGCCGACGGTGTGTTCAAGTACTTCATCACCAAGGATCCCACCTGGGTGCTGATCGACCACGATTACTATCACCCCGACGAGGAACTCTACGAGATGCTCATGGCAGCCTCTGAGGAATATGATGCAAATGCGGCCGAATTTGATGACTTCATCGCCAACAATGGCAAGATGATCTACTTCGCCGGTTGGGATGACATGTCCATGAGTCCGTGGCAGCTGATCCAGCAGTACAGAGGCTATGTTGACAAGTACGGACAGGAAACCGTCGATTCCTTCTGCAAGTTCTATATCATGCCTGGCGTTACCCATGGCAGAGGCATTGCAATGGATTATCTGACTTGGCTGGATATCTGGTGTTCTACCGGCGAATATCCGACCGAGACTCTGTACGCGACCATGACTGCAACCGGCGGCGAGATGCCCATGGCTGAATTCCCGGGCTGGGTTCAGTATGTCGAGGGCGATCCTCTGGCCGGAACCAGCTACACAGTCAGCGAAGAGATTCCTGAAGGTTTCTGGGGCGTATATGATTAAGCTCTGATTGAAAAGCAAATACTGGTTCTGAAAAAGCGATAGGGGGAAGCAGAAATGCTTCCCCCCTTTTGTATTCTGATTGTCAAGTCCTGTACAGTACACCTTTTGCACAAAACCTTTATCTATGCCTTCTGAATGTAGATTCGTTCAATTATCTCGTTCGGTCCCATCCTGCCGTGCGCCGCTCAGTCCAGCCTGAACACGGGTTCGAGCTTGGGCTGCGCGCCGGTGACCGGGTCCATCTCCAGCTCGAGGATGTCCTTCATATACTCGTTCCAGCGATCGACGATGGGGCTGCTTGCCTGCGTCTTCTCGGCGAAGGCGATGCCCTTCTCGCATTCGTAGTAGCCAAAGAGCTCCTCGCCGTTGGCGAAGATGGTGTAGTTGCAGATGCCGGCCTCCTTGAGCAGGGCCTTCATCTCCGGCCAGATCGCGTCGTGGCGGCGGATGTATTCGGCCTTGCAGCCGGGCTTGATGCGCCCCTTCCATGCCATGCGTTCCATATGCATCCTCCTCAGTCAAGGAATTCCTCGCGCAGCTGCACGCCGAATTCCTTGGCAATCGCGCGCAGCTCGTCGTCCTTGATCGTCTGGCGGATGCCCTGTCCGCAGGACATGGCCAGCACGTAGATCTGCGCGGACTTCTCGATCGTGTGCATCAGGCCGAACGTGGTGTCAAAGTCCGGGCCGGAGACGAACAGGCCGTGATGCGCCCAGATTGCCGCCTCGTATTTCTTCATCTTCTCGCAGGTCGCCAGCGCGATGTCCGCGCCGCCCGGCACCATCCACGGCACCACGCCCACGCCGCCCGGGAACACGACCGGGCACTCTGTCGCGCTCTTCCACAGCACGCGGGAGAATTCGCGGTCCGTCAGCTCGAGCACGTACGTCAGCGCAATGACGTTCGCCGGATGCGCGTGGTAGATCACGCGGCAGGCGCCGTTCGTCGCGGCAACGCGAACGGAGTGGTTCATGAAGTGGCTCGGGAATTCGCTGGTCGGGCGGCCGCCGTTCTTCAGGCCCCACACGATGCGGTAGCTGTCGCCCGCCTCGTTGATCTCCACGATGCACAGGCTGTCCTCGGGATCGAGGATCACGTTGCGGAAGAACTTGCCCGAGCCGGTGGAGATGAAGTACTCGCCGGCCAGGTTCGCGCCGGTCACGCCCATGTTCACCCACGGGCGCGGCTGCGCGTCAAAGAACGGCCGCATCTGTTCGACCTCTTCCTTCGTCAGGCGGTAGGTCACGTTGCCGCCGTTGCGCTCGTGCCAGCCCTGATGCCAGCCGTCGTCCGCCATGCGGATATAGCGCTTCATCACCGAAATGTCAAGCATTCCCATTGCTGTATCCTCCTTTGTACCCTGCTTTATTCCGTGCGCCCCAGGAGCACGTCCTTCTCATACTGCTGTACCTTGGGCAGCCACGCGCCGTCCTCCGGCACGCCGCAGGCCCTGCAGTACTCGGCCCAGATCTCGCCGAACGGCAGCGTCTTGAGTTCCTCCTGCGCGACCAGCAGCTCGGTGAAGCGGCCCTCATCCTGCAGCTTCTGCAGATAGGTGTGCGGGGTCGCCAGCGCCATGAGCAGCGCCTTCTGCACATTGCGGATGCCCACCGCCCAGGCGGCGACGCGGTTGATGGACGCGTCGAAGTAATCCAGCGCGATGTTCACGCTGCCCTCAAGGCCGCCGCAGCGCACGATCTCCTTGCAGATCTCCTGCGTCTCGTCATCCAGGCGCACGACGTGGTCGCTGTCCCAGCGGACGGGGCGGGTGACGTGCAGCGCAATCTCCGGGAAGAACGCCAGCAGCGCGGGGATCTTGTCGGAGACGACCTCAGTGGGATGGTAGTGGCCGTTGTCCATCAGCGGGATGCACTTGTCCATGTTCATCGCGGCATAGGCCAGCGCGAACTCGCTGCTGCCCACGGTGTACGCCTCCACGCCGATGCCGAACACCTTGCTCTCGATGCAGGGCTTGACCTTTGCAAAGTCATACGGCTCGGAGAGGATCTCGTCGATGGCCTCGCGGTAGCGCTTGCGCGGGCCGAGGCGGTCGGACGGGATGTCCTTGAAGCCGTCGCCGGTCCAGATGTTCATCACGCACGGCTGGCCCAGCTCCTCGGCCAGATAGCTGCTGATGCGGATGCTCGCCTTGCCGTGCTCGATCCAGAAGCGGCGCGTCTCCTCGTTCGGGGAGGACAGCGTCAGCGGATCGCACTTGGGATGGGAGAAGAACGTGGGGTTGAAGTCCGCGCCGATGCCGCGGGACTTGCAGTAGTCCACCCACTTCCTGAAGTGCTTGGGCTCCAGCTTGTCGCGGTCCACCCAGCCGCCGTTCTCCTCGTCGAAGATGGCGTAGCTGGCGTGCAGGCTGATCTTCTTGGTGCCCGGGCACAGGGAGAGCACCACGTCAAAATCAGCCATCAGCTCCTCCGGCGTGCGGGCGCGGCCCGGATAGTTGCCGGTGGTCTGGATGCCGCCGGTCAGCGGCTTGCTGGGATCGGTGTCAAAGCCGCGCACGTCGTCGCCCTGCCAGCAGTGGATGGACACCGGCACAGCCTTCAGTCTGGCAATCGCCGCGTCCACGTCCACGCCGAGCGCCTCATACCTGGCCTTCGCTTCCATGTAGCTCATATCATTCAACCTCCATTTGGATTTTCAGATTGCCCAGCGCCGTCGCCTCAATCGGCAGCGCGATCACCTGCTTGCCCGTCGCCGCCTGCGTCAGGCCGTTGAGGAAGGCGTTCTTCGCGCCGCCGCCGACGATGTACAGCTTGTCATAGCGCGCGCCCGTGTTGCCCTCCAGCTCCTCGAGCGCCCGCTTGTAGCTCAGCGCGAGGCTCCGGTACGCGCAGCGGAAGTAGTCTCCTGGAGCCTGCAGCGCGCCGCCCGTCGCCGCGTCAAACGCGGCCTTCATGCTCCGGGGCGCGAGGAAGTCTGCTGCGTTCGCATCGACCACGGCCTCGCATGCGCTCGCCTCGGCCAGGCGCACCACGTCTGCAAACGGCATATCCGGGCACAGCTCCCTCTGCAGGCAGTTGACCAGCCACATGCCCATGATGTTCTTCTGATAGCGGTTGTAGCCCACGCCGCCCTCGTTGGAGTAGTTGGCCGCGCGGCTGGCCGCGTCCGTGATGGGCCTTGGCGTCTTCACGCCCAGCAGCGACCAGGTGCCCGAGGAGATATACGGGTGGCAGCCCTCCATCGGGATGCCCTCCACGGCAGAGCCGGTATCGTGCGTGGCGCACAGCACGACGGTGAGCTGGCCGCCGGCCTTCGCGGCGACGTCGGGCGCAAGCGGGCCCAGCACGGTGCCGGGCTTTGAGAGCCTGGGGAACAGCGCGCGCGGCAGGCCCAGCCGATCCGCAATCTCCAGATCAAACTCGCCCGTTTCGGCACACACCATGCCCATCGTCGTCGCGTTGGTGTACTCGCGCGCCTTGACGCCCGTGAGCCGGTACATCAGGTATTCCGGCATCATCAGCATGTCCGTCACGCCCGCCAGACGGCCGCGCTCAAGGTCGTCAAAGAGCTGGTAGATCGTGTTGAACGGCTGGAACTGGCAGCCCGTATGGGCGTAAAGCGTCTCAAACGGCACGATATCGTGCACCTTCGGAATCACGGCCTCCGTCCTGGCGTCGCGGTAGGCATAGCAGGGCATGATTTCCTCCCCGCCCCGCAGCAGCACATAGTCAACGCCCCAGGTATCGATGGACATCGCTTTGATATCGGGATAGGCGGCGACAGCCCTGCCGATGCCCTCCACCACATGCTTTAGCAGGCTCTCCACATCCCAGACGAGATGCCCATCCTGCTCCTTGACGCCGTTCGGGAAGCGATAGACCTCCTGCGTGCAGGTTTTTCCCTCTTCCCTCCAGCCGACGATATGCCTTCCGCTGGACGCGCCGATATCCACGGCGAGATAACGATCCATTCCCTCATACCTCCTCAAGACAAACGATGCTTTCAAGCGTCACTTGCTTCATCATATCCTCGCCCTGCGGCAGATGCGCGCCGCTTCCGCGCGCGTGATGACGGCCCCGCCGCCCTCGGGCATGCGCTCCGTGCTGCAGCGCATGCCGTAGCCCGTCCTGAGCACGCGCATGAATTCGCGTTCGGTCATCGCGCGGCGGCGGCGCAGCTTGCCGCCTTCCAGCATCTCTTCGGGAATCAGGCGGTGCTGCAGCGCGCAGCGCACGTCCTCCGTATAGCTCTCGCCCAGCGCAATGTCATCGGGCAGCGCCACGGGCGCGTTGTGGCTGAACAGGCCGCACGTCCGGTTCACCAGCTCCAGCGCTTCCATGCGCGTGAGCGGCGCGTCCGGCCGCTCCGCTTCAAAGCGCCGGTACAGCGCCTCCAGCCCCTCCGGCGGCAGGGCCTCGTCTCCCTGATTGCTGGCCGGCACGTCGTACGGCGGACGCGGCGCCCATGCGCCAAGCGGCGCCGCGTCCGTCAGATTGAGGCGCGCAAGCTCGTCCGCGACAAAGCCTGCCGCGCGGTACGCGCCAAAGTCATTGGTGTGCGTGTAATCGCCGATGTGGAACAGCGTCTTCGCCGCGTCGCGCCCCGTATCCAGCAGCAGACCGCGCATGAACGCGTGCAGGTCGATCAGCGGCGCGCCGCAGCGCGCGGCGGCGTCCTTCATGGCCTGCGCAAAGGGCAGCAGCAGATCACAGTATTCCCGTGCGTTCCACCAGCTGTTTCTCGCCAACGGCGTGACCAGGACGACCTGCGCGCCCAGCGCGCGCAGCTGATGCACATAGGCATTCAGCGCCCGGGCAAAGCCGCCCTCCGCCGTCAGGTGCGGCCGCTTCTGGTCGTTGTGGCCAAACTGCATCAGCACCAGATCGCCCGGATGAAGCTGCGTCTTCATCAGATCGTACAGGCCTTCCGTGTGGAAGGTCTCTAACGTCAGGCCCGAGCGCGCGAAGTTGCCCACGCAAGCCGATTCCCCGAGGAACGCCGGGAGCATCTGCCCCCAGCCGCAGTACGTCGCGCCCGGCGCATACGGGCTGAGCGCGCCCTGATCCGTCACCGTCGAATCGCCCATCAGCAGCACGGCGCGCGCATCGCAGCTCTCCGCCTGCACGCCCGTCACCGTCACGCCCTCGCCAACGAGCACCAGCTCAATCCCGCAGGCGGGCGCCGGCTCGTCCGCGTTGTCGCTCAGCACCGGGTGCACCATGCACAGCGCCGTGACGGTTCTCTGCTCCCCGGCCCTCATCGCGCCGCGCCAGAGCAGCCTGCGCCCGCCAGAAAACAGAATGACTTCCTGCACATCATGCCGCGCGCTCAGGCGGACTGTCAGGCGATACCGCCCCTGCGGCGCATCAGCGCGCATGCAGACAGGCAGCGCATAGCCCTGCGCAGCATCGAATTCTCCCTGTACAAAACCCGCGCAGGGCACGCCGCAGCTTCTCCATTCCATGTGCCTTCCTCCATTGCGCATGCGCCCGCTTTGCACAAGCCCCTGCGCGCGTTTCCTTCATATGTTTGTTACGTTCCCCCGCAGCCGCGCGTTCCCCTGCTCTTCCGGCAAAAATTGGTTGAATTTGCACAGTTCTTGCTCGAAAATGTGCATTCCTGCCGCCCCATCAATTTGAATTGAATCATGGGTTTTGATATAATCATTTTAGCACAAAATCGACACATTTCAATCCGCTCAATCAGGAGGAATCACCATGGCGAACATCACCTTTGACCGGGATCGCGTGCTGGGTGCCATCGACGCGATTGTCCGTCAGACCATGAACATGGATATGATGTGGGACTGGCCTTGCGGCGTCGCGTACCTGGGCATCTGCGAAGCGTACCGCGTCACCGGCAGGCAGGAATACCTCGATCTGCTCAAGGCGCGCGTGGACGAATACATCGAGCTGGGCCTGCCCACCTGGACGGTCAACACCTGCTCCATGGGCCACGCCATGCTCACGCTGTACGAGGTCACCGGCGATGAAAAGTACAAGAACATCGCGCTGAGCAAGCTCGACTATCTGCGCCATCAGGCGCTGCGCTTCGGCGACAGCGTGCTGCAGCACACCGTCTCCGACAAGAACGACTTCCCCGAGCAGTGCTGGGCGGACACACTGTTCATGGCGGCGTATTTCATGCTGCGCGCGGGCGTGATGTTTGGCGACCAGTCGCTCGTGGACGACGCGCTGAACCAGTACTACTGGCACATCCAGTACCTGCAGGACGAGAAGACCGGCCTGTGGTACCACGGCTACAGCCATGTGAGCAAGACGCACCTGTCCGGCTTTTACTGGGGCCGCGCCAACGCCTGGGCCGCCTACACGATGAGTCAGGTCGGCCGCACGCTGCCGGAGTGCTATCTGTACCCCAAGTATCTGGAAATCGCCGGCTCGCTCGCCGAGCAGCTGGCCGCGCTCAAGCTGCTGCAGACGGGAAACGGCCTGTGGCGCACCATCCTTGACGACGAGGAGAGCTACGAGGAGGTTTCCGCCTCTGCCGGCATCGCCGCGGCGATGGTCATCAAGGGCAACCCGCTGCACCTGAAGTACATCAACAAGGCCGTCGAGGGGATTCTCAGCAACGTCACGCCCGAGGGCCGCGTGCAGAACGTCTCCGCCGGCACCGCCGTCATGCGCGACCGCGAGGGCTACATGAACATCCCGCGCAAGTGGACCCAGGGCTGGGGCCAAGGGCTCGCGCTGGCCTTCCTGGCCGCCGTGCTGGAGGCCGGCAGCCGAACCGTCGATGGCGCGCTGTAAGGAGGAGCTATGAAACGAGCAGACTTTACCCTGCCCGGCGAGGCCGGCTATGAAGCGCTGACCCTGGAGCTGGCGAAAAAGTGGGGCGCGGACGTCATCCGCGACAGCGACGGCACGAAGCTCTCCCCGGAGATCACCGAAGCCGGCTACCGCATTTACTCCACCATCTGCATCATCCGCCAGCACAACGCCTTTGCGGAAAAGCACCCGGACAGCCAGCAGCAGACGTTTTTGTGCTCCAAGGCTGTGACGGCCACGGGCGAGCGCGTCGTCATCACGCCGATGGACGGCTATTTTTCCGAGCAGCTGGCGCTCAACGACACGCCCGACGCTCTGCGCTACATGCAGGTCATGGACCGCACGGAAAACCGTGAGGTGCCGCGCGCGCAGTGGACCTACACAGGCGGCGCCGTCACCATCACCGGCGCGCAGCCGTGGCACCAGTACACGGTCTCCTTCCTCGCCTGGCGCATCTGGGAAGAGATCAACATGTACAACCACACGACCAACAGCTGGACAAGCGAGCACCTGCGCCAGCTCGACCCGCGCCACCCCGCCGCCTGGCAGTACCTGCAGGACTGGATGGAGGACTGGTGCGTGCAAAACCCGCAGACCAACGTCGTGCGCCTGACCTCCCTGTTCTACAACTTCGTCTGGATCTGGGGCGACAGCCCGCGCAACCGCCACCTGTTCACCGACTGGGCCAGCTACGACTTCACCGTCAGCCCGGCCGCGCTCGACGCGTTTGAGCAGAAGTACGGCTACGCGCTGACCGCTGAGGACTTTGTGTGCGGCGGCAAGCATCAGGTGACGCACATGCCGCCCACGCGCGCCAAGCTCGACTACATGGACTTCATTCAGGAATTCGTGGCCGACAAGGCGCGCGCGCTGGTGGACATCATCCATCGCCACGGCAAGCAGGCGTACGTCTTCTACGACGACAGCTGGGTCGGCATGGAGCCGTGCGGCAGGCGCTTTTCCTCCATCGGCTTTGACGGCCTGATCAAGTGCGTCTTTTCCGGCTTTGAGTGCCGCCTGTGCGCCTGCGCCGACGTGCCCGTGCACGAGCTGCGCTTTCATCCGTACCTGTTCCCGGTGGGCCTGGGCGGCCTGCCGACGTTCTCCGAGGGCGGCGCTCCCGCGCGGGACGCCCTGCGCTACTGGCGCAGCGTGCGCCGCGCGCTGCTGCGCGAGCCGGTGGACCGCATCGGCCTGGGCGGCTATCTGCACCTGACGCTCGGCTTCCCGGAGTTTAACGACACCATCGAGGCGATCTCCGACGAGTTCCGCCGCATCAAGGCGTTCCACGCCCACGGCAAGCCCTACGTCCTGCCCTGCCGCGTCGCCGTGCTGCACACCTGGGGCAGCCTGCGCTCCTGGACGCTCTCCGGCCACTTCCACGAGACGGACAAGCACGCGCTCATCCACATCAACGAGGCGCTCTCCGGCCTGCCGGTGGACGTGAAATTCATCAGCTTTGAGGATGTGAAGCGCGGCGCGCTGCATGATGTGGACGTCGTGATCAACGCAGGCCGCATGGGCGACGCATGGAGCGGCGGCGATGCCTGGAATGACCCGGCACTGGTCAGCGAGCTGACGCGCTTTGTCTACGAGGGCGGCGCGTTCATCGGCGTGAACGAGCCCTCCGCCGTGCCGGGCTATGACCGCACGCTGCGCATGGCGCATGTGCTGGGCGTGGACATCGACAAGGGCGAACGCGTCTGCCACGGCCGCTGGCAGTTTGACGTGGACGGCGACGCGCCCATCGCGGTCTGCACCGAGGCGCTGGGTCACAACCCGAACGTGTACCTGACGGACGGCACCGCCCGCGTGCTCTGTGAAAAGGGCGGCGTGCCGCAGATGACCGTGCACGACTTCGGCCGCGGCAAGGGCGTGTACATGAGCCGCTTCACCGTCTCGCCCGAGAGCACGCGCATGCTGCTGGAAACGCTGCTGTACTGCTGCAATCTGCCGTTTGGCAGTGCGTACATCTCCGACAGCGCGCTGGTGGAGGCCGCATGGTATCCTTCCGACCGCGTGCTCGTCGCACTCAACAACGCCGAGGAGACGGTCAGCGCCAATATCCACACCCCGGACGGCGACATCCCCGTGACGCTCGCGCCGCTGGAGACCCGGATGATTCAGCTGTAAAGTCCCTTCGCGGTCAGATGGTTTGGCATTTGTAATACTCTTTTCTGATAGAGACGAGCAATAAACGCGAAGCGAAGAAGGGAGTCTGAGGGATGAAATCCCTCAGGCAGGTTTGGGCGGCAGCCCAACGTATCCCCACGTGGCGAAGCCATTCGGTCAAAGCAGTCAGGGAGCGAAGCGTTACCTGACGGGGCTTAGCACTTGGCTGTTTCTATTTGAAAACAGTATAAGGAGACCACTCCCCTCTGTGCATCGGGCAAATCAGCGAAGCATCCAACGAAGAACAGCGTATAAAGGCCCCGCCGGAAATCCGGCGGGGCCCTTGGTTATTCTCTGTTCAGGATAAGCGCACATCTTAGCGCTGCGGCAGCTTGGTGGTCTGGCCGGCCTCGTAGGCTTCCAGACGCTCGTCGATGATCTCCTGATAGCCGGCGTCCAGGTAATCCTGGCTCAGCTGCTCATAGAGCGCGTCGAACTCAGCCGGATCGCACTTGACCAGCTTCGCGAAGGCTTCCTGATACAGGCTCAGCAGGGAGGCGGTGTACTCGGACTCGGACTCGATCGCCACGGCGAAGACCGGATCGGAATACGCATTGCCCTTGGCCGCGATTTCCGCCAGCTCGTTGTAGTTGTCCAGCAGCGCCTGATAGAAGTCCTGCGGCAGGCCCTGCGGCGTGATGGCCGCGATGCTGTCCTCGATGGTGCCGACGACCTTGGAGGCGTGCACCAGGCAGGTCATGTCGATGTTCATGTTGTGGTTGAGCATCTCGGTGCCCGTGTAGTCGCCCACGACGACCGGCAGGCCGTTCTCACCCATGGTGTAGGTGACGCCCTCGACGCCGTTCTCCAGCACGAACAGGTTCTCCGGCTGGATCATCCACTCCATGAGCATCCAGGCAGCCTTGAGCTGATCCTCGGTCGCATAGGAGGAGAAGCCCACGATCATGCCGAACGGGTTGTCCGCGCGCAGCTGCGCATCCGGGACGACCTCGCCGTCCACCACGGCGTAGTTGCTCTCGATGGCCAGCTCGGCATCCGGGTTGTTCTCAAAGAAAGCGGTCAGCCAGGACACGTTCGCGGACATGTAGCCGCCATAGCGGTAGGTCTTGCCGTTGATGAAGTCGGTCTGGGCCTGGTCGGTCGCGGCACCCTTGGAGTCCTTCTCCAGGTCAAACTCGGAGGAATACCAGCCCATGTGGTACTCGCTGTTCAGGCGCTTGAGCAGCTCCTTGGTCGGCTCCCAGGAGAGGGACGCGGTGCCCAGAGAGGAGTGCTGCGCCCACTCGGCCTCGTCCACCGGGATATCGCGGTAGGCGAAGTTCGTCACATACGCGCTGGTCGGGATGCCCAGGCCCAGCGGCGCCTGGTCGGTCAGGCCCGCGGCGATGATCTTGTTGATCGCGTCAACCTGCTCCTCGTAGCTCTTGGGCACGTGGTCATAGCCCACGGCACGCAGCCAGTCCATGCGCACGAAGTTCGCATAGGTGTAGGTGGTGTTGTAGTACGGACGCTCGGAGAGGACGAAGTAGGTCTCGCCGTTGATGTCCGTGTAGCCCAGCTGGTTGTTCTCGACCATCTTGCCGTAGTAGGTCGGCGCGACGGCGGCGAACGCCTCCAGGTCGATGGTCTGCATGGCTCCGTCGGTCGCCCACTGCGCAACCTTCGGATAGTCATACTCCATCATGATGGTCGGGGTCTCGCCGCCGGCGATCAGCAGGGAGTACTTGGTCATGACGTCGCCGCGCGGGATGGCCACGTAGTTGACATCGATGTTGTACTTGTCGCCGAATTCCTTCTGGATGTACTGGGTCCAGTAGTTGTCATCGACGGCGGGATAGCCGACCTTGGAGCGGTCGTACACCGGCACGGTGATGGTGACGGTCTCGGCGAACGGCTCCCAGGCGGGCACTTCGGCGGTCGCAGCGGCGATCATGGTCAGAGCCATCGTCAGCGCCAGCAGCAGAGTGAGCATCTTCTTCATACGATACAAATCCTCCTTTTTGATTATGTATAGACAGATGGACACTGTCATTATACCGTTTTCAGTCGGGCTTTGCTCAGCCCTTCACCGCGCCGATCATCGCACCCTTGACAAAATACTTCTGCACGAAGGGATAGACCATGATGATCGGGAGCGTCGCGAACATGATCGTCGCGGCCTGCAGCACCTCCGGCGTGCTCTCCGCCGCGGCGGACTCCGCCAGGGAGATCGCGTCGTTGCCGGAGTTGAGCACCATGTTGGAGAGCAGATACTGCAGCGGCTGCAGCGACTTGGCGGTGATGTAGTACTTGGCGTCAGCGTAGGCGTTCCAGCGGCCGACCGCGTAGAACAGCGACAGCGTCGCCAGAATCGGCTTGGAGAGCGGAAGCACGATCTTGATCAGCGTCTGAATGTGGCTGGCGCCGTCGAGCTTGGCCGCCTCGTACAGGCTGTCGGGAATCGTGGAGGCGAGGAACGAGCGCATGATCAGCATGTTGTAGGGTGCAAAGCACAGCGGCAGCACCAGCACCCACATGGTGTTGAGCAGGCCCAGATCCTTGTAAAGCAGATACTCCGGGATCAGGCCGGCGCTGAAGTACATCGTGAACATCAGGATGAACGCGAACACCGGACGGCCCTTCAGCCCGCGGATGGAGAGCGGGTACGCCGCGCAGATGGTGATGAACATGCCGATGACGGTGAACAGCAGCGTGACGATCACGGTGTAGACCATGGAGTGCGTCAGCTGGCCGTCCCTGAAGATGGAGACATACGCGTCAAAGTTCAGCCCCTTGGGCCACAGATACACGGACTTGGACATGACCGCCGTGTTGGAGGACACGCTCTTGGCGGTCACATGGATGAACGGAAGAATACAGGTGAGCGAAAGCAGGAGAATGACAAAGGCGATGACCAGATCGCTCACGCGGATGCGGTTGACGCCGGCAAAGGCGGACGTCTTCTTGACGGTTTTGGCCTGCATGGTATTCCCTCCTTCCGCTTAAAGCAATCCGTCTTCGCCAAGCTTCTTGGCGACCTTGTCAGAAGCCAGCACCAGGATCAATCCGACCAGCGACTGGAACAGACCCACCGCCGTTGCGCGGGAGAAGTTGCCGCCCGCCAGACCCTTCTCATAGATGTAGATGGCCAGCTGATACTGGAAGTCCTTGACCTGCACGTTGCCAAAGGCGTCCAGGCGCTCGAAGTTAGAGCCCATCACGCGGCCCAGGTTCATGATCAGCAGCGTGACCATCGTGCCGCGGATGCACGGCAGGGTGACGTTCCAGATCTTGCGCCAGCGGCCCGCGCCGTCGATGGTCGCCGCCTCGTAGAGTTCCGCGTCGATGCCGGTAATCGCGGCGAGGTAGATGATGGAGCCCCAGCCCATGTTCTGCCAGACGCCGATGAGCAGGTAGGACACCGCCCAGTGCCATTTCTCAGTCAGGAACGGAATGCCCTTGTCGATGATGCCCAGGTTCATCAGCGCGACATTGACCAGGCCCGTCTCCGGCTTAAAGAGCGTGAGCATGACGGAGGCGATGATCGGCCAGGAGAGGAAATGCGGCAGATACAGGATGGTCTGGGAGACCTTCTTGTAGCGATCAAAGCGCAGCTCGTTGAGCAGCAGCGCCAGGATGATGGGCACCGGGAAGCCGACAATCAGGTCGAGGAAGTTGAAGATCAGCGAGTTGCGCAGCGCGGTGTGGAAGCTCTTGTCCTTGAAGACCTTTTCAAACGTCTCCAGGCCGACCCACGGGCTGCCGGAAAAGCCCTTGGCAGGCTTGTAGTTCATGAACGCGATGCGCATGCCCGGATACGCCGCATACTTGAAGATGATGACGAAGGCAATCGGAATCAGCAGCAGCGCATAGAGCTGCCAGTTGTTCCTGAGATACACTCCCATCTTTCCCGCGCGAAGATCGCGCCGCTCGACGCTCTTCTGAGCCATAAGGCATCCTCCTATTTCACAACAAAGTACACAAGATTCCACGTTCGTTTTAAGCTAAAATTATTATAACCCTTCAAAACCCGGCATTTCTACAATAAAGCAACCATGAACCTCTCATTTTCGACCAATAACCTATCCATTCTGTGCTTTACCAGGCGGCATTTCGGTGCTATACTGAGGATGTTCCATTGATTTTGTGCGATTTGGACACCATCATGGATAAATAGAGGATAAATGCGAGCAGGGGGAAGCAGACATGGCGCGCCCATTCAGGAACATCATCGAGTACCGCATCTACGAGCTGGAGCCCGACAAGCCGTTTTTGTGCCTGTCCGGCGAGGAGTGGCGCATCTCCGACGTGCTCAGCGACCGCCTCCACTTTCACAACTGCCTGGAAATCGGCTACTGCTTCTCCGACAGCGGCTTCCTCGGGTTTGAAAACGACGTCACCGTCCCCTTTGCTGCGCGGGACATCTTTCTGATTCCGCGCTTTGTGCCGCATACCACCTGCTCCGCACCCGGCTGCCGCAGCCGCTGGAACTATCTGTTCGTCGATCCGGATGTGCTCAGCCATCACTTCGGCGTGCGCCAGGGCGAGCAGCAGAGCTTGAGCGTGCTGCTGGGCAGCTATCTGCGCATCACCGCCGCCAGCCATCCCCGGCTGTACTTCATCTGCAAATGCCTGCTCGAGGAGGCGACCTCGCGCGGGGACGGCGATCAGTCGCTCTTCAATCTCTACTTTCTTACCCTCTATGCCGAGCTTCGCAGCCAGCTCAGCAGCCAGAGCCCGCAGCCGCTGACCAACAGCCGCGCCTTCATCCTCCGGCCTGCGCTGGAATACATCAACGACCACTATGTGGAGCCCTGCAGCGTGGACAAGCTGGCCAGCCTGTGTCACCTGAGCCAGACCCATTTCCGGCGTCTTTTTCTCTCCATCATGGGCACGACGCCCCTGCAGTACGTCATCCAGATCCGCATCCGTCAGGCCTGCATCCTGCTCAACACCACCAGCGAGCCCATCACCTCCATCGCGCAGGCCGTGGGCATCACCTCCATCTCCAGCTTCAACCGGAACTTCCAGCAGGTCATGAACGTCACCCCGCAGCAGTACCGCCAGTCCGCCAAGCCCATCCGCGCCAGGCAGAAGTCCTGCATCCTGCCCTACAAGGGCTGGCTGGTACCCGAAAACCTGTGATGGAGGAGCCTGTCATGAAAGCATTTGACCTGTCCGGCCCGTGGCGTTGCGAGACAAGCGAGGGCTGCGCGGCCGCGCATCTGCCCGGCACGCTCGATACCAACGGAATCGGCCATGCCGACCTCACCGCCGCGCCGTGGCACCCGGACGAAAACTGCAACGACGTGCTGGCCTCTGCCGGCGTCATCGCCACGCGCCTGACGCGCCGGCACACCTATGAGGGTGCCGCCGTCTTCACCCGGGCGCTGTCGTTTGCGCCGCCCGCAGGCAAGCGCGTCTTTCTCTTCTGCGAGCGCACGCGCCGCCTGTCCCTGCGCGTCAACGGGCGGGACGTGCCGCATTTCCTGCCCGCGACGCTCTCCGCGCCGAATGTCTTTGAGATCACGGAGCTGCTGACCGGCCGCGATGAGCTGGCCCTCACCTGCGACAACCGCTATCCTGGCTGGCCGCACGACGATATCCTCTTCTCCAGCGCCGCGACGGACGAGACGCAGACCAACTGGAACGGCGTGCTCGGCGAATTCTGCCTGCGCGTGGAGGAGCCGGTGTTCATCCATGCGGTGCGGGTCTATCCGCGCGAAGACGTGCTGGATGTCTGTGTGGATATCTCCGCCGACCGCGCGTGGCAGGCCTCAGTCTGCGTGACCAGCGATGCGCTGGCCGCGCCTGAGACGGTGCAGGCACAGGGCGAGGCGGGCTTCTCCTGCGTCCGTCTGAGCGGCCTTCCGCTTATTGCCCTCGTGCGCCGCTGGGATGAGGGCGAAGGCCATCTGTATGCGCTGACCGCCTCGCTGGGAGATTCACAGAAGACCGTTTCCTTCGGCGTGCGCACCTTTCGCGCACAGGACGGACGGCTGACACTCAACGGCCGCGCCATTTTCCTGCGCGGCGAAACCAACTGCGCCGTCTTCCCGGAGACCGGCCATCCGCCAATGGATGTGCCCGCCTGGCGGCAGATTCTGGCCGTCTACCAAAGCTACGGCGTGAACTGTGTGCGCTTCCACAGCCATTGCCCGCCGGAGGCCGCGTTCATCGCCGCAGACGAGACCGGCATGCTGATTCAGGCCGAGCTCTCGCACTGGAATCCCCGGCATGCCTTCTCCTCCCAGGAGAGCCGGGCGTATTACCGTGCGGAGCTTGAGGCCGTGCTGCGCGCATACGCCAATCACCCCTCGCTCGTCCTGCTGTCCCTGGGCAACGAGCTGCACATGGACGAGGACGGGCAGGCCTATGCTGACGCGCTGCTCGATTTCGCGCGCAGCCTCGATTCCACCCGGCTGTATACCGCCGGCTCCAACAATCACTACGGCGCCAAGGGCCCCAATCCCGCGGACGATTTCTATACCGCCTGCTGCTGCCGCGAGCACGCGCTGCGCGCGACCAGCTCGCCCATGGTCGGCTGGCTCAACGAGCGCTTGCCCGACCTGCGCACGGACTATGCCCCGGCCATGCAGGCTGTCCGGGCGTGCAGCGATCAGCCGGTGCTTTCCTTTGAGGTGGGCCAGTACGAGGTTCTGCCGGACTTTGACGAGCTGCAGGCCTTTCAGGGCGTGACGCGTCCGGACAATCTGTCGCTGATCCTGCGCCGGGTGGAGGCAGCGGGCCTGCTTCCCCGCTGGAAGGCCCGTGTCGCGGCGACAGGCGAGCTGGCCCTGCGTTGCTACCGCGCGGAGGTCGAGGCTGCGCTGCGCACCGAATCGCTCTCCGGCATCTTCCTGCTGGGGCTTCAGGATTTCCCCGGGCAGGGCACGGCGCTGGTGGGCATGCTCAATAGCCACCTCTCGCCCAAGCCCTACGCCTTTGCGCAGCCGGAGCGCTTTGCCCGGTTCTTCACCGCCGTCCTGCCGCTGGTGCTGCTGCCCCGCCTGACCTACACCGCGGAGGAAACGCTTGAAGCCGACGTGCGCATCGCCAACTACGGCAGGCAGGCGCTTGCGGGTATTCCCACATGGACGCTTTCGGGCGAGGGGATTTGCCTGCGCGGCGCGCTTGCGCCGGCCCATGCCGCCTGCGGTGCCGTATCGGACCTGGGCAGAATCCGCGTGCCGCTTTGCGGCATCAAAACCGGCATGATGCCGGCTTCATCCCCGACGAAACCATGCAGCCCCTGTCGCTTTGCGACCGAGGCCGGAGCCATGCGGAAGGATTCACATCATAAAGCCGCGAAGCTGACGCTCACCGTCAGCCTCTGCGGCCATGAGAACAGCTATGATCTCTGGGTCTACCCGGACACGCCCGCTGTATGCCCTGAAGATGTATACGAATGCCGGACGCTCGACACCCGCGCCCTCGCCGTGCTCCGTCAGGGCGGCAGGGTCTTCCTCGCGCCGGATTCCACGAAGGACGCGCTGCCCTATTCCATCCGCGGACAGTTCTCCACGGACTTCTGGTCCGTCGGCACGTTCCCCGCGCAGGAGGGCGGCATGGGCCAGCTCATCGACACGGCGCATCCTATCTTTGACGGCTTCCCCACGGACGCGCACACCGACTTTCAGTGGTGGCCAATGGCCTCCCGGCGCGCCGTGATGCTGCCCAAGGCGCTGCAAAGCATCCGGCCCATCGTCACCCTGATGGACAGCTATGCCTATCTGCGCCCGATGGCGCAGCTGTTTGAGTGCCGCTGCGGCGGGGGCAGGCTGCTGTTCTCCTCGCTGGGCCTGCACCAGATCACGCAGTATCCCGAGGCGCGGGCGCTGCTCGATTCCATCTACCGCTATCTGGGCTCGGACGCCTTTGCGCCCGGGCAGGAGGCACCGGTTGAAGAGATACGCAAGCTTCTGGCGTGAGCGGCAGGAAAAATGCGCCTTGTCAAAAAAACCGTTTCAATTGCAGGCTGCTGCGCATCCTGCTCTGAAACGGTTTTTCTTATACAATAGGGGGATGCGTTAGGGCTGCCGCCCTAAAACCTGCCTGAGGGATTTCATCCCTCAGACTCCCTTTTTCGCTGCGCGCGATGAAAAGCAGGCCGCTTTATACGCCCACCGCGAACAACCCGCCCGCGCCGCCGGAGTGCAAAAACAGCACGCGGTCCGCGGGCGTCAGTTTGCCCTCGCGCGCCATAGCGATCAGCCCGGCAAAGGCCTTGCCGGTGTACACCGGATCGAGGAACAGTCCCTCGTTCTCCGCCATCATCGCCACGGCAGCGTTGCCCTCCTGCGAGGGAATCGCGTAGCCGGGGCCGCAGAGGTCGCGCAGATCGAAATCCGCCGCGCTCACCTGCACGTCCGCGCCAAGCAGCGCCGCCGCCTCGCGCATCAGGCGTACCGTGATCTCCTCAAAGGGATCGGTGTCCACCATCATGCCGGTCACGCGCGTGCCGGGCAGATACAGCTTCGCGCCCAGCGCAAGGCCGGCCATCGTGCCGCCGCTGCCCTCCGCGCAGATGATGTGATCAAACTGCATGCCCTGGCCGCGGATCTCGCGTGCGCAGTCCACATAGCCCAGCGTGCCCAGCGCGTTGGAGCCGCCGCAGGGGATCTTGTAATACGGACGGCCCAGCGCCGCGCCCACGCGGTCCATCTCGGCGTAGATGTCCGCGTAGTCATTCGTGTCCATGAAGCGCACGTCCACGCCCATCAGGTGCTCGAGCAGCTGGTTGCCCTGCCGGGCGGTCACGCCGCGCTTTTTGAGGATCAGGATCGGCGTCATGCCCAGCCTGCGCGCCGCTGCGGCGGTCAGCATCGCGTGGTTGGACTGCGCGCCGCCGGTGGTAAAGACCACCTCGGCGCCCTGCTTCTTCGCCTGCGCCAGCAGATACTCCAGCTTGCGCACCTTGTTGCCGCCAAGGCCCAGGCCGGTCAGGTCGTCGCGCTTGACGTAGACCTGCGTGCCCAGGATGCGGCTGATGTTCTCAAGCTTCTGAATCGGCGTGGGAAATACACCGAGGGATACCCTGTCAAATTCCTGTGTCGTCTTCATCGCAAAGTGCCTCCTGTCTGCTTTCCTCCTAGTATAGCGTGTCCCGGCGCGGCGCGCAACCGCTGCCGCGCACGAAAAAAGAGATTGCGTTCGCCGGACAAAGCCGATATAATGGAAAGACAGTGTTCATTTTCTGAACGAATGATTATTATCCAAAGGCGGAATCACCATGTATCGAATCATGACGGCGGACGAAGCCATCAGCCTGATCCGCGACGGAGACTGCATCTGCGTCAATTCCTTTGTCGGCATTGAAAACCCGGTGGAGCTGCACGAGGCGCTCGGCCGCAGATATGAGAAGACCCACTCCCCCAAGCACCTGACGGTTGTCTCCAGCGCGGGCTTTGGCGTGTGGGACGAAAACCGCGCCGCGGAGGGCTACATCCGCGCCGGCGCCGTAGACCGCCTGATCTGCGGCCATTTCGGCTCGATGCCCAGCACCAAGAAGATCATTCTGGAAAACCGCTTCGAGGCGTACAATCTGCCGCTGGGCTGCATCTCCCATGCCATCCGCGCGCAGGCCGGCGGCATTCCCGGCGCGCTGTCCAAGGTCGGCCTGGACATCTTCGTCGATCCGCGCCGCGAGGGCCCGGGCATCAACCAGATTTCTACCGACAGCTCCTTTGTCAAGGTGGTGACGGTGGATAGCGAGGAGTTCCTCTACTACAAGCTCCCCAGGATCACCGTCGCGATCATCAAGGGCACCGCCGCCGACCGCAAGGGCAACATCTCCTTTGACGACATGTACATGTCCGGCGACGCGCTCTCCATCTGCCAGGCGGCCAAATCCAACAACGGCATCGTTATCGTCCAGGTGGACCGCATCGTGGACATGCCCTCCCGCCCGCGCAACGCCATCATCCCGGGCTGCCTCGTCGATGCGATCGTCGTGCAGGAGCCGGAGGCGCGCGACGAGGCCTTCACCGCGCTCACCGGCAGCTTTGAAATTCCGTTCGAGGCCTGGCACGGCTGGACCGAGAAGCTTGAGGCCGTGACCAGCGCCAGCCGCGAGCGCAGCACCGCCAGCCACATCATCGGCAGGCGCACCGCGCGCGAGCTGCGCCAGGAGGACATCGTCAACATCGGCATCGGCATTCCGGAGATGATCTCCCAGTACGCCAAGCAGAACGGCATGCTCGACCACATCACGCTGACGGTGGAATCCGGCGGCATCGGCGGCTTCCCCGCCTCCGGCAAGGTGTTCGGCGCGATGATCGGCGCGGCCTCCGTCTACGACATGGCCAACCAGTTCGACCTGTACAACCACGGCGGTCTGGACATCTGCTTCATGGGCGCGCTGGAGGTGGACCGCTACGGCAACGTCAACGCCCACCGCGGCCCGGGCGCATACGCGGGCATCGGCGGCTTCGCCAACATCACCGCCCAGACCCCGACGGTCGTCTTCTGTCTCACCTTCAACACAAAGGGCCTGAGCGTCGCGCAGGACGGCGAGATCGTCACCGTCGAGCGCAACGGCTCCGTGCCCAAGTTCGTGCAGACCGTGCGCTCCATCAGCTTCTCCGCGCGCAACGCCGTCCGTAACGGCCAGAAGGTGCTCTACATCACCGAGCGCTGCGTATTCATCCTCACCGCCCGCGGCCTCAAGCTGCTGGAGGTCTACCCCGGCGTGGACATCCAGCGGGACATCCTCGACCTTCTTCCCTTTGACGTGGAGCTGCCCGACAGCTATCACAACTGATTTCTATTCTTCATCCGCGGCGGACTGCCGCGGTTTTTTTGTTATACTATTCTCAAATAGAAACGAGCTATAAGCGCGAAGCGAAGAAGGGGTCTGGGGACTGGTCCCCAGGCTAGGGGTTTGGGGGATGAAATCCCCCAACGTCTCCATATCGCGAAGCGATCAAAGAAAAGCAGTCAGGGAGCGAAGCGTTACCTGACGGCCGGTTATTGCATGGCCGATTTTATTTGAGAGTAGTATTAAAATCCGAACGTTTTCCGAAATGCTGCCGAAAATAATCCCGAAATCTGTTGCTTTTATGGCTGATTTGGGTATAATGGGTTTGTTTTGTTCAGCATGTTCGCGCCCGCATCGCAGAGGATGCCGGCGCGAAACACAACAGAAAAAATTTGGAGGTTGTCACGATGCGTAAACTGCTCTCTCTGGCGCTTGTTCTGGCGCTGGCGGTCGTCCTGCCGGTCGCCGCGTTCGCCGAAGGCTCCCTGGTCGTCTACACCCCGAACCCCGACGAGGAGATCACCTACATCCTCAACACCTTCGCTGAGAAGTACGACGTCGACGTCGAGCTTCAGTCCATGGGCACCGGCGTGTGCTACACCCGTCTGGACAGCGAGAAGGCCAACCCGCAGGCCGACGTGATGTTCGGCGGCGTGGAGACCACCTGGACCCACGACTATCCGGATCTGTTCGAGACCTATGTGGCCAATGGCAACGACAAGCTGCCCGCCGAGTACCAGAATCCGGACGGACTGATCACCTACTACATCCTGGGCGGCAGCTGCGTCATGATCGTCAACGACGAGCTTGAGGCGGAGCTGGGCATCGAGATCAAGACCTACGACGACCTGCTCAACCCGGCGCTCAAGGGCAAGATCGCCTGCGCCGATCCGGCGGCCTCCTCTTCCTCCTTCGCCCACCTGTGCAACATCCTGCTGGCCAAGGGCGACGGCGAGAATCCGTATGAGAGCGACGCGGCCTGGACCTATGTCGAGAGCCTCATCGGCCAGCTCGATCACAGCCTGACCAGCGGCTCCTCCGCCGTGTACAAGGGCGTGGGCAACGGCGAGTACGTCGTCGGCCTGTCCTATGAGATCGGCGTGGCCGGCTTCATCCGCAACGGCGCGCAGGGCGTGCACGCCGTGTACCCGACCGAGGGCGTCTGCTGGACGCCGGTCGGCTCCTCCATCGTCAAGGGCGCCAAGAACATGGACAACGCGAAGCTGTTCATGGACTGGCTGATCTCCGACGAGTGCCAGACCATCATGGCCGAGAAGACCGTCTGCCGCGGCGTGCGCACCGATCTGTTCCAGGCCACCGAGTACATGCCGTCCTTTGAGACTCTGAACCTCAAGCAGGAGGACGACGAGTACACCTCTGCCAACAAGCAGACCATCGTCGATCACTGGACCGAGCTGTGGACCAAGTAATCCGCTGACCCGGTCAACCTGCCCTGGCAAGGCCGGGCCTCTGCCGACCAGCCATCCAACATCAACCAGAGAGGCTCGCTTCTCTGGTTGATTTTCTTCATTCAGCTTTTCTGACGAGCAATTTGCAAGAAGGAGACTGCATACCCATGAGCGTCAATATCCGCATCGACCACGCCCGCAAGTGCTACGGCAGCAGCGTCATCATCGAGGACCTCTCCGTCCATATCCGCGAGGGCGAGTTCTTCACGCTGCTCGGCCCGTCCGGCTGCGGCAAGACCACCCTGCTGCGCATGATCGCCGGCTTCAACTCCATCGAGGGCGGCGATTTCTACTTCAACGACACCCGCATCAACGACATCGATCCCAGCAAGCGCCGCATCGGCATGGTCTTCCAGAACTACGCCATCTTCCCGCACCTGTCCGTCGCGGACAACGTCATGTTCGGCCTGAAGAACCAGCCCAGCAGGCTGCCCAAAGCGGAGATGAAGGCACAGGCCGAAAAGTTCATGCAGCTCATGCACATCGACGAGTACGCCGACCGCATGCCCGAGCGCCTGTCCGGCGGCCAGCAGCAGCGCGTCGCTCTGGCCCGCGCGCTGGTCATCCAGCCGGACGTGCTGCTGATGGACGAGCCTCTGTCCAACCTGGACGCGAAGCTGCGCGTGGAGATGCGCGAGACCATTCGCGAGATTCAGCGCAGCGTGGGCATCACCACCGTGTACGTCACGCACGACCAGGAGGAGGCCATGGCGGTTTCCGACCGCATCGCCGTCATGAACCTGGGCAAGATCCAGCAGATCGGCGCGCCCAAGGCGATCTACCAGCGCCCGGCGAACCTGTTCGTCGCCAGCTTCATCGGCCGCACCAACCTGCTCCCGGGCGAGCTGCGCATCGCAGGCGGCAAGGCCGAGCTCACCGTCGGCGGCAGCTGCACCATGACCCTTAACAACCTGCTTGAAAGCGAGATGCGCGACCAGAAGGTCGTCGTCTCCGTGCGTCCGGAGGAGTTCGTCATCGCCAGGGACGGCGAGGGCGTCGCCGCGACGGTCACGGGCAGCACGTTCCTGGGCCTGAACATGCACTACTTCCTGACGCTGGACACCGGCGAGCACGTGCAGGTCATCCAGGAGGCCGAGCTGGATTCCGTCCTGCCCGAGGGCAGCCGCGTGGTGCTGGGCATGAAGAAGCATAAGCTCAACATCTTCTGCGAGGACGGCAGCCGGAACCTGGTTCGCGGCGTGATCAACGACGCCGCCCCGGCGCAGCAGGAGGGCACCGTATGAAGCAGAAGCGTCCCATGGACGTCTGGCAGATCATCTCGTTTGTGATCCTCGGCCTGTACGCCCTGTTCCTCATCCTGCCGATGTTCCAGCTGCTGCGCAGCTCGGTCGTCGGCGCAGACGGGCAGTTCAGCCTGGAGTATTTCGTGGAGTTCTTCACCAAGGAATACTACTACGGCACGCTGCTCAACAGCTTCAAGGTCAGCGTGGCGGTCACGGCCGTCTCGCTCGTGCTGGGCATCCTCTTCGCGTATTTCTACAACCTGTTTGAGATGAAGGGCAAGGCCCTCCTGCATACGCTGGCCATCCTGTGCAGCATGTCCCCGCCCTTCATCGGCGCGTACAGCTGGATTCAGATGTTCGGCCGCGGCGGCATGTTCACCAAGCTGTTCAGCTCGCTGTTTGGCATCCGGTTCCCGGACATCTACGGCTTCACCGGCATCGTCATCGTCATCACCTGCCAGCTCTTCCCGCTGGTGTTCCTCTACATCGCCGGCGCGCTGCGCAACATCGATAATTCGCTCATCGAGGCGGCGTCCGGCCTGGGCTGCTCAAGCCTGAAGCGCTTCTTCGTGGTCATCCTGCCGCTGTGCATGCCCACGATCCTCGCCGCCGCGCTGCTGGTGTTCATGCGCGCGTTCGCGGACTTCGCCACGCCGCTGCTCATCGGCAAGGGCTTCCAGACCTTCCCGGTGCTCATCTACAACCGCTACGTCGGCGAGACCTCGATGAACCACAACTTCGCCGCGGCGATCTCCGTCATCGGCATCGTGGTCACGGCAGCCATCTTCCTGGTGCAGAAGTTCGCGACCACCCGCTTCAATTTCACCATGAACGCGCTGCACTCCATCGAGACGCACAAGCCCCGGCGCCTGACCAGCGTGCTCATCCATTTCTATTGCTACGCCATCGTCGGCATCGCCATGCTGCCGCAGGTATTTGTCGCCTGGCAGTCCTTCCGCAGGTGCAAAGGCGGCGTGTTCCAGCCCGGCTACAGCCTGGACAGCTACCGCGACGCCTTCGGCAAGATCATGAAGCGCAGCCTGCCCAACACCTTCACCATCGGCCTGGCCGCGCTCGCGCTGGTCATCCTGCTGGCGATCCTCATCGCCTACCTGGTCGTGCGCCGCAGCAACGCGGTCAACAACGTGATCGACACGCTCTCCATGGTGCCCTACATCATCCCGGGCGCGGTCGTCGGCATTGCGCTGGTCATCACGTTCAACGACGGTCCGCTGGTCCTCACCGGCACCGCGGCGATCATGGTCATCGCGCTGATCATCCGCCGCCTGCCCTACACCATCCGCTCCTCCGTCGCGATTCTCCAGCAGATCCCCATGTCGATTGAGGAAGCCGCCATCTCCCTGGGCTGCTCCAAGCTCAAGGCGTTCTTCACCGTCACCGTGCCAATGATGACCAACGGCATCATGTCCGGCGCGATCATCAGCTGGATCACGATCATCACGGAGCTGTCCACCGCCATCATCCTCTACAGCGTGCGCACGGAGACCCTGACGCTGGCCATCTACACCAACGTGGTGCAGGGCAACGACGGCGTCGCCTCCGCGATTGCCACCATCCTGCTGGCGGTCACCACCGCGTCGCTGCTGCTGTTCATGAAGTTCTCCAAGACCAAGGAGATTTCGTTCTAAACCGGCATGATGCCGGCTGCATCACCGACGAAGTCATGTAAGTCCAGTTGCTTTGTGCCCGAGGCCGAAGCTTTGCAGATGAACTTACAGAGTAAAGCAAAGAAAGCGCACAACCATGGATAAAATCAAAGCCTTTCTCGCCCGCAAGGGCATCGTCTGCTCCTTCAAGCAGTACGGCGTGGACGCGCTCGGTGCCATGGCGCAGGGCCTGTTCTGCACGCTGCTGGTGGGCACCATCCTCAACACCCTCGGCCAGCAGCTGCATATCGGCTTTCTGACCGCGCCCATCGTCTCCGTCGGCACGGTCTCCTACACCGTCGGCGGCCTCGCCTCCGCGATGGTCGGCCCGGGCATCGCCGTGGCCATCGGCAGCGCGCTGCGCTGCCCGCCGCTGGTGCTCTACTCGCTCATCCCCGTGGGCTTTGCGGCCAACGCCATGGGCGGCGCAGGCGGCCCGCTGGCGGTCTACGCCGTCACCATCATTGCCGCGGAGCTGGGCAAGCTCGTCTCCAAGGAGACCCGTATCGACATCCTCGTCACGCCCTGTGTCACCGTCATTGCCGGCATCGCCGTCGCGCAGCTGATCGCCGCGCCCATTGGCACCGCCGCGCGCGCCGTGGGTCTGGCCATCATGTGGGCCACGGAGCTGCAGCCCTTCTTCATGGGCATGCTCGTCTCCGCGCTCATCGGCATCGCGCTCACCCTGCCCATCTCCTCCGCCGCAATCTGCGCGGCCTTCGGCCTCACCGGCCTGGCCGGCGGCGCCGCGGTGGCGGGCTGCTGCGCGCAGATGGTCGGCTTTGCCGTGATGAGCTTCAGGGAGAACCGATGGGGCGGCCTTGTGGCGCAGGGCGTGGGTACCAGCATGCTGCAGATGCCCAACATCCTCAAAAACCCCCGCATCTGGATCCCGCCGACGCTGGCCTCGATGATCACCGGCCCGCTGGCCACCTGCGTCTTCCAGCTCCAGATGAACGGCTCGCCCGTCTCCTCCGGCATGGGCACCTGCGGCTTCGTCGGCCAGATCGGCGTGTACACCGGCTGGGTCAGCGACATCGCCGCCGGCACGAAGGCCGCCATCACGCCGATGGACTGGATCGGCCTTATCCTCATCTGCTTCATCCTGCCCGCCGTGCTCAGCACGCTTTTCTGCCGCATCCTGGAAAAGCGCGGCTGGATCCGCGAGGGTGACATGAAGCTCGATCTGTAATCCTCCCTGACAGCGCGCGGATGATCTCCGCGCGTTTTTTTGATACTAATTCGCAGTTAAAATGCCTAATAGAGTGCATCAGATTTTTCGCTCTGACGAAGCCGAGTGAAGTGAGGCGTACTGGAGGTACGTTGAACGGAACAAGGCAAAGTCAGAGCGGAAAAGATGGTGCGCGGATTAGGCCATTTTAACAAGAATTAGTATGAAGCAGCAAAATGCTCCCATCCGTCTGGCGGGTAGGAGCAATCTATTGGGTTTATGCTGTTGTTCAGTCAAATCAAGCTTTCAGAAAACCGCCGCCAGGTAACGCTTCGCTCCCTGACTGCTTTTCTTCTGACCGCTTCGCGATGGAGTACGTTGGGGGATTTCATCCCCCAAACCCCTGGCCTGGGGACCAGTCCCCAGACCCCTTCTTCGCTTCGCGCGGTTAACGTGCTCATTCCTCCACCTCGATGTCCAGCCCCAGCTCTTTGGGCAGGAAGCGCGGGCAGACGTTCTCGCTGGAAGTGATGACCGACGCGGCCAGCTGCGCGCCGATGCCGATCGCCTCCGGCAGGCTCTTGCCGTAGGTGAGGCCGATGGACACGCCCGCGCAGAATGCGTCACCCGCGCCGGTGGTATCCTTCACCTGCACGTCGATGGCCGGGCAGCAGCCCCTGGTGCCCTGCATGTCCGCATAGACCGCGCCCTCGCCGCCGAGGGTGACGACCATCGCCGGGATCTGCGCATGCACGACCTTCTCGGCCAGGATGTCGCGCATCTCCTCGCGGCTCTTGTCGCTGTAATCATCGAAGAAGAACATACCCGCCTCCTGCTTGTTGCAGATGAAGCAGTCAAACTGCTTGAGGAAGTCGCGGCGCTCGGCCGCCAGGCTCATGTTGGAGACCAGCGCGAAGATCTTCCTGCCGTGCTTCTTGGCCAGCTCCAGCACCTTCTTGACCAGCGCCTTGTCCAGATCGACCTCCAGCACCACCGCGTCGGCACCTGAAAAGATCTCGTCGCCCTTCTCCTCCAGCAGATCGACCAGCGGCAGCATGTTCGGGCGCTTGGAGATGGAGCCCGCCACGTCGCCGTTGTTGTCAAACACGGCCAGCCAGGTGCCCATGCCGTCCGGGAGCGTCATCACATAGTCGCAGTTGACCTTGTGATTTCTGAGCTTCTGCACCACAGCCGTGCCCATCGGCGTGTCGTCCACAATGCCCAGGTACGTCGGTCTGAGCTCCACGTTGGCAATATCCTCCACCACGTTGCGCGCGACGCCGCCGTGGATGTACTCCACCCGGCCCACGTTGCGCCCGTTGGGAATGTAATTGTCCTGCGGAAAGCCCTTGATATCCACAAATGCCGCGCCGATCACCACGATGCCCATATGGTCATGCTCCTTTGTGATGTGTTATTTCTGCACCGATATGCTGTGTCCATCATACCACACTTTACACCGATTTCAAATGCCCCTGACGCAAATCGCATCCATCACTTCCGCGATGTCGCCGCGCAGCACCAGATCGGCCCGGCTGTCCGCCTGCGTGATATCCCGGTTGATGATGACCATCTTCCGGCTGCCGCCGCGGAAATAGGCGAGCATCGAGGCCGCAGGCTCCACCGTCAGGCTCGTGCCCGCGACGAGCAGCAGGTCGCAGCGGGCGATTTCCCTGCACGCGCCGGTGCTCACATAGGGATCAAGCGCCTCGCCGTAGAGCACGACGGAGGGCTTCACCACGCCGCCGCAATCCCTGCATCTGGGCACGCCGTCGGCCTTAAGGATGTAATCAAGCCCATAGAGCCGTCCGCACTCGATGCAGCGGTTTTCATGTACGCTGCCGTGCAGCTCGTAGACATAGCGGTTGCCCGCCTGCCGGTGCAGGCCGTCGATGTTCTGCGTGATCAGACCGGCGAGCCTGCCCGCGCGCTCAAGTTCATAGAGCTTGCGGTGCGCGGCGTTGGGCTGCGCCTGCGGATGGAGCATGTGCTCGCGGTAAAACGCGTAGAACCGGTCGGGATGCAGATAGAAAAATGACTGGCTGAGCATCATCTCCGGCGTGAGATCGCCGTACCTGCGCCGGTACAGCCCGCCTTCCCCGGTGAAATCCGGGATGCCCGACGCCGTGCTCACGCCCGCACCGCCGAAGAACACGATGCGCTTTGCCCGGTCGATCATCGCCTGAAGCGCCAACATGCCGTCCAACGCCGTTCCCCCCTCCCTTGATGACATTATCCCACTCTGGGCCTCTTTTTTCAACCGCTGACCCGATCTTTCCGCATCTTGACAGGAAGGTTTGTCTACATTATGATCTTGTATCATGTCTTTTGAAAGAAGGCTCACCATGCAGAAGAATGACAATGCGTTTCTCGGAACGGAGCCGGTCGGCCGGCTGCTGCTCCGCCTTTCGCTGCCCACGGTCGCCGCGCAGCTGATCAACATGCTCTACAACATCGTGGACCGCATCTACATCGGCCATATGCCGGGCTCCGGCAATCTGGCGCTGACCGGCGTGGGCGTGTGCATGCCCATCATCCTGTTCGTCTCCGCGTTTGCCGCGCTCATCGGCGCGGGCGGCGCGCCGCGCGCATCCATCTTCATGGGACAGGGCGATCCGGACAGCGCTGAAAAGACGCTCGGCGGCTGCTTCTCCCTGCAGGTCATCGTCTCGCTGATCACGACCGCCGCGCTGCTGCTCTTCGCCAGGCCGATGCTCCTGGCCTTCGGCGCGAGCGAGAACACCATTTCCTATGCCGCCGATTACATGAGCGTCTACGCGCTTGGCACGCTCTTCGTGCAGCTGACGCTGTCCATGAACGCCTACATCACCGCGCAGGGCTTTGCCAGAACCGGCATGCTCACCGTGCTCATCGGCGCGGTGCTCAACATCGTGCTCGACCCGCTGTTCATCTTCGTGCTGAACCTGGGCGTGCGCGGCGCGGCGCTGGCGACGATCCTCTCCCAGGGCGTGAGCTGCATCTGGGTCGTGTCGTTCCTGTGCTCAAAGAAGTCCGCCATCCGCATCCGGCGTGAAAATCTGCGCATCCGGAAGAAGATCGTCCTGCCGTGCATTGCGCTGGGCGCGGCCCCGTTCATCATGCAGTCCAGCGAGAGCATCATCTCCGTGTGCTTCAATTCCTCGCTGCTGCGCTACGGCGGCGACGTTGCCGTCGGCGCGATGACGATCCTGACCAGCGTGATGCAGTTCGCGATGCTGCCGCTGCAGGGCCTTGCGCAGGGCGCGCAGCCGATCACCAGCTTCAACTTCGGCGCGCGCAACGTCAGCCGCGTGAAGCAGACCTTCCGCCTGCTGCTGACCGTCAGCCTGATCTACTCCATCTCCCTCTGGGCGCTGATCCAGCTCTTCCCGCAGGCGTTCGCGGGCCTGTTCACCTCCGATGCACAGCTGCTCGCCTTTTCCGCGAAGGCGCTGCGCGTCTACTGCGGCGCGCTGTTCATCTTCGGCATCCAGCTTGCCTGCCAGATGACCTTTGTCGCCATCGGCTATGCAAAGTCCTCGATCATCGTCGCCGTCATGCGCAAGTTCGTGCTGCTCCTGCCGCTGATCTTCCTGATGCCGCAGCTGGTCGCTGACAAGACCATGGGCGTCTACCTCGCCGAGCCGGTTGCCGATCTCCTCGCGGTCACCTTCACCGCGTTCCTGTTTGGCAGTCAGTTCAAAAAGGCGATTGCGAGCATCGAATGAGGAACGTTGGGCTGCCGCCCAAACCCGCCTGAGGGACAGTGTCCCTCAGACTCCCCTCTCCGCTTCGCGGCGGCTTCAAGCCAGTGAATCTCAATCCCGGCGCAGGAAATATCCTGCGCCCGATTTTTTACCCATCTTCTTCAAACCAGCGCGAAGCGAAGAAGGGGTTCGGGGACGATGTCCCCGAGCAGGTTTTAGGGCGGCAGCCCTAACGTCCCCCGTTCTTCCCGATTGCCCCGCGCGGCGTTTCGTGCTATACTGAAGCATACGCTTACACCCTTTTGCAGGAGGATTTCATATCATGAAGATATCCAAGAAGGACGCGCTGCTGTGGTTCGAGTTTTTCGCTTCTCTGCCCGAGGACGAGGAGCTGCTTCCCCGTCAGCAGGAGATCGCGCTGGCGACGTTTGCCCAGATCGAGGCCGCGGTGGACGCGCGCAACGAGCAGCTGATGCGCGGGATTCCGGGCCTGAAGACGCTCGGCGGGCGCACCTACTACGTCGGCGATGACAGCAGGTTTTCCAAGGGCTGCCGCTCCTGCCTGACCGGCACGGGCCTGTCCGCCATCCGCAAGACGAACAAATGCAACATCCAGTGCAAGTTCTGCTATAACTACGGCGAGCTCGACCGCATCCCGCCCATCGGCGAGGGCATGTGGCAGATCGGCGGCACCAGGTTCTACGAGAAGGACCTCGACCTGCTCCTGTCCATTCAGGACAAGCCCACCGGCGTCTCCTATGTGTACCTCGAGCCGTTCATGGAGATTGAAAAGTATTACGGCGTCATCGCCAAATTCCATGCTGCGGGTATCCACCAGCACATGTACACCAACGGCCTGCTGTGCACGGAGGAGAACCTCCGGGCGCTGGGCGAGGCGGGCCTTGACGAGCTGCGCTTCAACCTCGGCGCGAGCGATTGCCACGACAAGGTGATCGAGAACATCCGCATCGCCAAAAAGTACATCCCCTACGTCGGCATCGAAACGCCGATGACCCCGGAGTTCTACGAAGCGTTCATGAAGAAGAAGGAGCAGGTGCTCTCCACCGGGCTGGACTTCATGAACTGCGCGGAGCTGCACCTGAACCCCAACAACATCGGCAACTACGACGGCGAGAACCTGTACATCGCGCGCTTGGGCTACATCTCCCCGATCTGGAGCCGCGAGATCACCTTCAAAATCATGAAGATGGCGGACGCGGAGAAGTGGCCCCTCGTCGTGCACGACTGCTCCAACCACACCAAGTTTGCCCGCGGCCTGAACCTGCGCGGCAAGGAGGGCGGCTGCTTCGGCGCAAGCGACTACGTCTGCGAGTTCCCGACAATGCCCTACGCGGCGTTCCTGCCCGTGCTGTGCGACGATTCCTTCCCGTTCCTGACAGAAGAGCCGCTGCCCTACGGTTATAATCCGGGGGATATCGTGCTGTAAACCGCGCGTCCAAATCTCCCGCCTATAGAGAAGCACCGGAGCATATTGGACTGTATCCCGATAAATAGACAATGAAAAAAGAGACCTCCTGTTGTAGAATAAAAGCTACGACAGGAGGTTATCTGTATGGCAAGAAAGTATGCCTTTCGGCAGGATACGCCAGAATATGCTGTTGTCTGCGTCAATGGCAGCTGCACGCGTGATCCTCGCCGCCGCAGCCATGCTCACCGCAGGCGTGATCCGCACCGTGGTGCTCGTGATGGCTGCAGTTGGGTGCGTCGCTCGCCTCGAGTGTGCCCGCCAGCAGCGCCTCCACCGCCGCGTCCGCATCACCCTGCACGCCGCCGTGGATCCTGATACCGAAGCTCCTCAGCGCCGTCTGCGCGCCGCCGCCGATGCCGCCGCAGATCAGATCGTCCACACCGTTCATCATCAGGAAGCCCGCCAGCAGGCTGTGGCCGCTGCCGGTGGCGTCGATCACCCTGCTGGAGACGACCTTGCCGTCCTCCGCCTCATAGAGCTTGAACGTGGCGCAATGGCCGAAGTGCTGGAAAATCTGTCCGTTGTCGTAGGTCACTGCAATCTTCATCGAAAAAACCTCCTGCATTCGTCGTTATAACCCTGTATCTTTCGCCATAAACCGCGGAATTCCTCCGCACGCGTTGCAAAATCCCGGCAGTACCCTTATAATAGAGATGTTTTGGACGGTTTTTCCGTAAGCATTTCCACAAAGCAGGTGATCGTTTTTGAAGAAACTCCTCGTCTATATCAAGGGCTACGGCCGCGAGTGCGTGCTCGGCCCGCTGTTCAAGCTGCTGGAGGCGTCGTTTGAGCTCATCATCCCGCTGATCGTGGCGAGCATCATCGACCGCGGCATCGCCGCAGGCGACCGCGCGCACGTCGTCAGGATGGTCGCGTGCATGGCGGCGCTGGGTCTGGTGGGCCTGCTGGCCGCGGTGACGGCGCAGTTCTTCGCTGCCAAGGCCGCCATCGGCTTTTCCACCCGGCTGCGCCATGTGCTCATGGCGCACATCCAGACGCTTTCCTACACGGAGCTGGATACGCTGGGCACCTCCACGCTCATCACACGCATGACCAGCGATGTCAATCAGGTGCAGTCCGGCGTCAACATGTGTCTGCGCCTGCTGCTGCGCTCCCCGTTCGTGGTCTTCGGCGCGATGGTGATGGCGTTTACGATCGACGTACGCTGCGCGCTGATCTTCGTGGCCGTCATCGCCGTGCTCTGCGCGATCGTCTTCTCGATCATGCTGATCACCATCCCCCGGTATCGCGCCGTGCAGGGCCAGCTGGACAGCGTCACCGCCGCCACGCGCGAGAACCTGAACGGCGTGCGCGTGCTGCGCGCCTTCTGCAAGGAGGACGCGGAGACCGAAAAGTTTGAGCGGCGCAACCAGCTGCTCACCCGTATGCAGCTGGCCGTGGGCCGAATCTCCGCCAGCATGAATCCGCTGACCTACGTGGTCATCAACGCGGCGGTCATCGCGCTGATCTACAGCGGCGCGCTGCGCGTTGACATGGGCACGCTCTCGCAGGGCGAGGTCATCGCGCTGTACAACTACATGAGCCAGATCCTCGTGGAGCTGGTGAAGATGGCCAACCTCATCATCCTGCTCACCAAGGCCTGGGCCTGCGGCGACCGCATCAGCGCGGTGCTTGACGTGCAGTCCTCCCAGCTGAGCGGCGACAGGGAATTTGACGAAGCCCGTCGCGGCAGCGTCTCATTTGAGGATGTGTCCGTGCACTACAAGGACGCCGGCGCGGACGCGCTGGAGCACATCTCCTTCTGCGCCCGGCCCGGCGAAACCATCGGCGTCATCGGCGGCACGGGCAGCGGCAAGAGCACGCTCATCAGCCTCATCCCGCGCTTCTACGACGCGACAAGCGGCCGTGTGTGCGTGGGCGGCGTCGACGTGCGCGAGCTGAAGAAGGAAACGCTGCGCGACGCCGTTGCCGTCGTGCCGCAGAAGGCCGTGCTCTTCAAGGGCACCATCCGCTCCAACCTGCTCTGGGGCAACGAGAACGCCACCGAGCAGGAGCTGCTGGACGCGCTTTCCACCGCGCAGGCGCTGGACGTGGTGAACGCCAAGCCCGGCAGGCTCGACGAGCCGGTAGAGCAGGGCGGCCGCAACTTCTCCGGCGGCCAGCGCCAGCGCCTGACGATCGCGCGCGCGCTGGTCAAGAAGCCCGACATCCTGATCCTCGACGACAGCGCCTCCGCGCTCGACTACGCGACTGACGCCAGCCTGCGCCGCGCCATCCGGCAGATGGACAACCGCCCGACGACGTTCATCGTCTCCCAGCGCGCGTCCTCCGTGCGCTTCGCGGACCAGATCATTGTGCTGGACGACGGCAGCGTCGCCGGCATCGGCACGCACGATGCGCTGCTTGCAGGCTGTCCGGTCTATCAGGAAATCTACGCGTCCCAGTACGGCAGGGAGGAGGCGGTGCAGCATGGCTAAGAAGAACACTGGCAACGCCGAACAGCGCGCCGTGCTCGCGCGCGTGATGCGCTACATCCGTCCGCATCTGCCCAAGCTTCTGGCTTCGCTGCTGCTCTCGCTCATCGTTGTGGTGCTGACGCTGAATCTGCCCATCCTGGTCGGCCGCGCGATTGACTGCATCGTCGGCGCGGGCCAGGTCGATTTCGGTGCGCTCGCGCGGGTACTGCAGACCCTCGCCGTGTGCATCGTGCTGACCGCCGCGGCCCAGTGGCTGCAGAGCGACCTCAACAACCGCGTGACCTATGCCACCGTGCGCGACATCCGCCGCGACGCGTTCGCGCGCATCCAGCAGCTGCCGCTGTCCTATCTGGACAGCCACCCGACCGGCGACGTGGTCAGCCGCATGATCGCGGATGTCGATACCTTTGCCGACGGCCTGCTCATGGGCTTCACCCAGCTGTTTACCGGCGTCATGACGATTGCGGGCACGCTGGTCTTCATGTTTGCGCTCAGCCCTGCCATCACGCTGGCCGTCGTGGTCATCACCCCTGTCTCCCTGCTGGTGGCCAGCTTCATCGCCAAGTCTACGCACGACATGTTCGTCCTGCAGTCGAAGACCCGCGGCGAGCAGACTGCGCTCATCGACGAGGCGATTCTGGAGCAGAAGCTGGTGCAGGCGTTCGGCCGCGAGGACGCGACGCTCGCGCAGTTTGACGAGATCAACGAGCTCCTGCGCGCCTGTTCGCTGCGCGCGGTGTTCTTCTCCTCGCTCACCAATCCCTGCACGCGCTTCGTCAATTCGCTGGTCTATGCGGTCGTCGCGCTCTTCGGCGCGCTGTCCGCCATCTCCGGCACGCTGTCCGTCGGCATGCTCTCCTCCTTCCTGTCCTACGCCAACCAGTACACCAAGCCGTTCAACGAGATTTCCGGCGTCATCACCGAGCTGCAAAACGCGCTCGCCTGCGCGGGCCGTATCTTCGCGCTCATCGACGAGCCGGCGCAGTCGCCCGAGCCCGAAAGCCCCGAGGCGCTGGGCAGCGTGCGCGGCGAGGTCTCCCTGTCTGACGTGTGCTTCTCCTACACGCCGGAGCGGAAGCTCATCGAGCACTTCTCCCTGAACGTCAGGCCCGGTCAGCGCGTGGCCATCGTCGGCCCGACGGGCTGCGGCAAGACCACGATGATCAACCTGCTGATGCGCTTTTATGACGTGGATGCCGGCGCCATCCGCGTGGACGGCCATGAGACGCGCCGCGTCACGCGCAGCGACCTGCGCAAGAGCATCGGCATGGTGCTGCAGGATACCTGGCTGTGCGCCGGCACGATCCGCGACAACATCGCCATGGGCAGGCCGGACGCCACGGACGAGGAGATCATCGCCGCCGCAAAGGCCGCGCACGCGCACGGCTTCATCCGCCGCCTGCCCGAGGGCTACCGCACGGTCATCACCGAGAACGGCGGCGGCCTCTCCCAGGGCCAGAAGCAGCTGCTGTGCATCGCGCGTGTCATGCTCTGCCTGCCGCCAATGCTGATCCTTGATGAGGCGACCTCCTCCATCGACACGCGCACGGAGCTGAAGATTCAGGACGCGTTCGCCACGATGATGCAGGGCCGCACGTCCTTCATCGTCGCCCACCGCCTCTCCACCATCAAGAGCGCGGACGTGATCCTCGTCATGCGCGAGGGCAGGGTCGTTGAGCAGGGCACGCACGAGGAGCTGCTGGCCCAGGGCGGTTTCTACGCCGAGCTGCATCAGGCACAGTACGCGAACTGAGCTTCCCGCCGCGAAGCGAAGAAGGGAGTCTGAGGGATGAAATCCCTCAGGCAGGGGCATGGGGCAAGGCCCCCATCGTTCCCCATAAAGCAAAGAAAAACGTAGTTTCAGAGCAGGCTGCGCAGCAGCCTACGATTGAAACGGGGCTGATCCACAAAGCTAAGGTTTATTCAAGTTCATTCTGAATTCCTGCTTTGTGAATCAGCACCGTCTCAATCGCAGAAGGCTATGCCTTCTGCTCTGAGACTACGTTTTTTTCATAGGACGGGATACGTTGGGCTGCCGCCCAAACCTGCTTGGGGATTTCATCCCCAAACCCCTTCTTCGCTTCGCGCATAGCATCCCATCTGTTTCATCAAGAACAGCATTGGCCCCCGTCACGCCCGGTACTTCTTCCAGTTGATGACCAGCGAGTACGCGACAGGCAGGCCAATCACCGCCGCGATCGTCGCGACAGGGATCATCGGCCCGGAGCCGATCAGTCCGCAGACGATCATCAGCAGCCCGCAGAGCACCCAGACCGGCGCGGCAAAACGGTGCGTCCTGTTCCAGATCTCCTCGTCCGCCAGCGTCCACGGCAGGCGAATGCCGGTGGTATTGCTGCGCCGCATCTTCGGCATGTAATTGCCCACCAGCGCGAAGATCACGCCGACGAACACCCAGACGATCCGGTCGATGGCAAACGGCGCGCCCAGCGCATAGCCGTAGCACAGCACCGTCACCAGCAGAGAGACCGCCGGCACGATCAGCAGCAGAAGGCGCCGTACCTTTGGACTGAGATGATCCACCCGGTTGCCCGGCATACAGCTGATCAGCAGGCACATCCAGTGCAGCCCCAGCAGCAGCAGCGGCATGCCGAACACGGCAAACGGTTTGCTGGAAAAGCCGTCCGGCTCATTGCTGAAATTGAAATGCGTCGCCATCGGGTCGGGCAGGCGATCCCAAAGCAGCACGCCCACCAGCATCTGCAGCAGGATGATAGCGCTGGTCAGCACGAGCAGCATTTTGTGCTCCCGCCACACGGTCTTCAGATTCGTTTTCATGCCTCATTCCCCCTTCAGTTGAGACAGCCAGAGCATGACCTCCTCCACCACGGAGGTGTTCAGCTCGTAATAGATAAAGTTCTTCTCCCGCGCTTCAAACACGAGATCCGCCTTTTTCAGCACGTTCAGATGGTAGGAGATCGTCGCACCCGTCATGTCGAAGTGGCTGCCGATCTCCCCGGCGGACAGCCGCCCCTTGCGCAGCAGCAGCAGGATCTCCCGCCGCGCAGGGTCCGAAAGCGCCTTGAATGTCTCCGCAAACCCCATTTGCCGCGCCTCCTTTCAAAGTATTTCGAAGATCTTCTAAATGCATTATACGATGGCTCAGCATCCCTGTCAACAGGTATTTAGAATATTTTCTAAATTCTTTTCAAGCAAATGCGCCCTCCCCGACAGGGAAGGCGCATTGTATGTTGCTTTATTCGCAGAGCACCCTTGCCGCATCCTGCATCAGGCGCTCATACGCCGGCACGTCCACATGCTCGCCGACGAAGCACACGACCAGCGGCTGCTCCGCAAAGATGACGCCCACGTCGTGCGTCACGCCGGTATCCTCGCCGGTCTTGTGCGCAATGCGGATGCCGCGCGCGTGCAGATCAAACGGCAGCTTGCCGTTCAGACGCTGATCGAGCAGGATGTCCATCATCGCGTCGCTGGCCTCGGGCGAAACGATCTCTCCCCGCCAAAGCTTCTCCAGCAGCATGCCCATCTCGCCGGCGGTGATGCTGTTTTCCAGGCCGCGGCGGGCAGCTTCGCTGTCAAAGAGCAAGCGGCGCAGGGTTGTCCTCTCGCAGCCCAGGGCGCGCAGGGTCGCGTTGACGCGCCCGATGCCCAGGCGGCGAATCAGGATGTTGGTCGCGGTGTTGTCGCTGACGATGATCATGAGCCTGACCAGATCCAGCAGCGTCATCTCGATGCCCGTGTGCATCGCCTTGAGCGTGCCGCAGGAGGGCATGCGCTCCGTATCGGCCAGCGCGTGGATTTCGTCAAGATGCAGTTCGCCCGCCGCCTGCGCGCGGAAGGCCTCGATCATCACCGGAATCTTGATGACGCTCGCCGCCACGACGGGCTTCTCCGCGCCGCGCGCAAACGTCTCGCCGGTGACAAGGTTCTTTACATACACGCCCGTATCGCCGCCAAGCGCTTCAAGCTGCGGCGCGATCCATGCGCCGAATTCGGAAATCGTCATCGTTTACCTGCCCAGCATGGCCGCGCCGATGATGCCCGCGTCGTTGCCCAGCTGGGCCAGCTCAATGCGTGCGTACGGCATGGTCTTGAAGAACACCATCGGCTTGACCGCCTCGCGCACCGCGTTGAGCAGGAATTCGCCCGCCGCGCTCACGCCGCCGCCCAGCACGATGACCTCCGGGTCAATCATGTTGATGATGTTGATGATGCCCACCGCCAGGCCGTAGACATAGCCGTCAAACACGGTCTTCGCGGTCTCGTCGCCCGCCTTGGCCGCATCGATGACGATCTTGGCGTTGATCTTCTCCGGATCGCCGCCGCAGGCTGCCATCATGCTGCTCTCCGGATGCTCCGCCACGGCCTTGCGCGCCTCGCGGATGATCGCGGTGGCGGAGGCGTAGCGCTCAAAGCAGCCGTAGTTGCCGCAGGTGCACAGTTCGCCGCCCATCCTGATCATCATGTGGCCGATCTCGGAGCCGCAGCCGTGCGCGCCGGAGTACGGCTTGCCGTCGATGATGATGCCGCCGCCCACGCCGGTGCCCAGCGTCAGGAACACGCAGTCCTTGATGCCCGCGCTCACGCCCGCGACGGATTCCGCCAGGCCGGCGACGGTCGCGTCGTTGTCGCCGAAAACGGGCGTATCCAGATGCTTTTTCATCTCCGCGACGAACGGGATGTCATGCCAGCCCAGGTTCGTGCAGAACGGAATCATGCCGGTCCTGTTGTCAAACAGGCCGGGCACGCCCACGCCGATGGACTTGATCTCGCTCATGGCGATGCCCGCGTCCGCAGCGACCTTTTTGCACAGCGCCGCCATGTCCGCGATGATCTCCTGATACGGGCGCTCAATGCCGGTGGGCATGGCGTCCTTGTGCACAATCCTGCCGTCCTCCGTGACGATGCCCGCCTTAAACGTCGTGCCTCCAACATCCAGACCGATATAGTACATGGTTCTTCATCCTTTCAAAAGGTTGTTCACTTGTCTTCTTCGCCGCGCGCGTTCTTCACACCGTACATTTCGCCCAGACGGCGGTCCAGCTCGCTGACCGCGTTGTAGCCCTCGTTCTTCAGGCGCCAGTTGCGGGCGGCGATCTCCACGATCATCGCCAGGTTGCGGCCCGAGCGCACCGGCACGTTGATCAGCGGCACGGGCACGCCCAGGATATCCATCGTCTGCTCCTTGTTGCCCAGGCGGTCGTAATCCTTGCCCGGCGACCAGAACTCCAGATGGATCACCATGTCGATCGTCTTGCGGCGCATGACCGCGCCGATGCCGAAGATGAGCTTGATGTCCACGATGCCGATGCCGCGCAGCTCCATGAAGTCGCGCACGATCTCCGGCGACTCGCCGCGCAGCTTGTGGCCCACGCGCGCGATATCGACCACGTCGTCCGCCACCAGCAGATGGCCGCGCTTGATCAGCTCCAGCGCGCATTCGCTCTTGCCCACGCCGCTCTCGCCGGTGATCAGCACGCCCACGCCGAACACGTCCAACAGCACGCCGTGCTGCGTGACGCGCGGCGCCAGCACCTCGGCCAGATAAGTGATGGCCTTGCTGGTGAACACGCTCGTTTCCGCCTGCGTGCGGTAGATCGGCACCTCGTGCGCCCGCGCCTGCTCAAGCAGCGCGTCCGGGCAATCCATACCCCGCGCGATGATGATGCAGGGAATCTTGTAGGAGAAATAGCGCTCCAGACGCTCCCTGCGCACCTCCTCGGACAGGCTCATCAGATAGGCCATCTCCGTCTTGCCGATGACCTGCGGGCGCGCGAAGGCGAACACCTCAAAGTAGCCCGCAAATTGAATGCCCGGGCGGCAGACGTCCGCCACGCCGATCTTCAGGCTGCGCTCTGTTGACGGATTGAGCACCTCCAGCTCCAGCGCCTTGACAAAACTCTGCTGGGAAAGCATTGCGTGATCCCTCCGCTTTCTGTACTTGGATGGGTCTATTATAGCCGATTTCGCTGCGCATGGCTATACCTGCCAGGCGCAGATTTTCTGCAAACCCCGCTTAATCGTGAAATGCCAGCCCCAGGAACGCCGCCATGACGCGCACCAGCTCCCGGGCGCGCGCCCTGGTGGGCATCTCCGCAAAGATGCGCACGCGCGGCTCCGTGCCGGAGAAGCGGGCGATGATCCAGCCCTCCTCAAAAACCACCTTGCAGCCGTCCAGATAGCTCACATGGCTGACGCTCAGGCCAAAGTCCGGCAGCAGCCTCTTCTCCATCAGCGTCCGGTGAATCTCCGCTTTGCTTCTCTCAGTCAGCGCCCAGTCGTATTCCGCCATGTACAGCGCGCCGAAGCGGTCGTTCAGCTCGCGCAGCAGCTCGGAGAGCGGCTTGCGCGTCACGGAGATCATCTCCACCAGCAGCGACGCGGCATACAGGCCGTCCTTGCCGCTGATGTGGCCGCGCACCGTCAGGCCTCCGGAGGATTCGCCGCCGATGAGCGCGTCGTGCGCATTCATGGCCGCGGAGATGTGCTTGAAGCCCACCGGCACCTCGATGCATGGTTCGCCGAAGGCCGCCGCCACGCGGTCAAGCAGGTGCGTCGTGGCGATGTTGCGCACCGCCGCGCCCCTCCAGCCCTTGTACTTGAGCAAATAGTAGTACAGCAGCACGAGCACGTCGTTGGCGGAGACATACCGCCCCTGCTCGTCAATGATGCCCAGGCGGTCCGCATCGCCGTCGGTGGCGATGCCCAGATCCGCGTGATGATCCGCCACGGCGCCCTGCAGGTCGCGCAGCGTATCGGGATTCGGCGCGGGCAGGTGGCCGCCGAAGAACGCGTCGTGGCGGTCGTTGATCACGTCCACGTCGCAGCGCGCGGTGAAGAGGATGGTCATCAGGCCCGTGAGGCTCACGCCGTACATCGGGTCGAGCACCACGCGCGGCCTGCGCGCGCGGATGGCGTCCATGTCGATCTTCGCCATGATGGAATCGAGGTACGCATCGCGCGGATCGATAAACTGCACGCAGCCCGCGCTCAGCGCGTCCTCGAACGTCATCGAGCGGATGTCCGCCTCATCAAGCGCGTTCGCCTCCTCGGCCAGCGGCGCCGTCACATCCTCGGTCGCGTCGCGGCCCCCGCGGGTGAAGAGCTTGATGCCGTTGTAGACAGCCGGGTTATGGCTGGCCGTCACGGCCGCGCCGTAGGGCAGGTTCATGTGCTTGACGGTGAACATGATCTGCGGCGTCGGCGCGGCGAGGTTGACAAAATACAGCTTCACGCCCTCCACCGCCATCACCTCGGAAAACCAGATCGCGCTCTCCCGGCTGAGAAAGCGGCGGTCATAGCCGATGCAGAAGCCCTCGCCTGCCACGCCCTCGCGCTTCATGCGCCGCGCCACCGCGCACGCCACGCGCCGGATATTCGCCCTGGTAAAGCCGTCGCCGATCACCGCGCGCCAGCCGCCCGTACCAAACTGAATCATACGCCGTGCCTCCTTGTCCCGCGCAACATCCAGTGTCTTTTGCTGGCACCATTTTATCAAATCAGTACGAATTTGGAAAGGCAGATTGTGGCGATTTATTGTCTTTTCTTGTCAAATAGAGGAAAAGCGGGAAGCCTGTGTCAGGTCTCCCGCCGTCCTGTGATCAGGCCTTCAGATACTGTCCGTTCACGATATCCTTGTCCGAGTTGAGCGGCAGGCCCTGATCAAACTTCACGATGTTGGCGTAGACGTAGTTCACCATGTTGATGTGGTTGTCCTTCGTATTGCCGCCCGCGTGCGCGCTGGCTACGACGTTGTCAAGCGTCAGCAGCGGATGATCCTTGGGCAGCGGCTCCTTCTCGTAGGTATCCAGGCCCGCCAGCGCAATCCGGCCGGTCGTCAGCGCCCGAACCAGCGCATCCTCGTCCACAATCGGGCCGCGCGCCGTGTTGATGAGCATGCAGGTGGGCTTCATTTTCGCGAATTCCGCGTCGCCGATCAGGCCGCGCGTGGTCTCGTCGAGCGGACAGTGGATCGTGAAGATGTCGCTTTCAGAAAGCAGCGTATCCATGTCCACGAACCGGTAACCGTACTTCTCCTCCTGCTCGATCATGCGCACGATGTCGTAGTAGATCACGTTCGCGCCGAATGCGGACACCAGCGCCGCTACCTTCTTGCCGATGTGGCCCAGACCTAGAATGCCGACGGTCTTGCCGCGGATCATGAACGAGCGGTCAAAGTACTCCGTGCGCGGCCAGTGCCCTCTGCGCAGGTCGCGGTTGATCTGCAGCAGGTTGCGGTAGCCCGCCAGCATCAGCATAATCGCCAGCTCCGCGACGATGCCGGAATTCACGCCCGGGCAGGTGGCGATCGGGATGCCGCGTTCGCCCCATGCCTTCAGGTCCACATGGTCAAAGCCCGCGCCCCAGCGCTGCCAGAAGCGGACGCGGGGCGTGTGGTTGATGATGTCCGGATCGATGTCAAGGCGCGAGATCAGGTACTCGCACTCCGCCAGATTGCCGTACGCCTCGGGGCTGAGCGCGTCAACCAGCTCAAAGCCCTCCGGGACATTCTGATGCAGCGCGTCGTACGCGCCGGGGAAATAGATGCCGACCAGGCCGATCTTCTTCATGATGCTCTCCACTTTCTGAATGATGGCAAGCTGCTCAAAACCCCACCGCAGAGCGGCGGGGCGTTGTGTGTTCAGCTGTGTTCTTACTCCATGATGCCGATTTCACGGTAGTAGCGCGCGGCGCCCTCGTGGATGGCGACGCCGGCCACATCGTTGCAGGCCTCCTTCGGGTTGGCCTTCTTAAGCGCGGCATGGGTCTCGGTCAGGTAATCCCAGTTCTCCCAGAAGACCTTGGTCATCTGATAGACGGTTTCCTCATCGACGTCGGCGGTGACGAACAGCGTCAGCTTGACGCCGGAGGTCGCGACAGCCTCGTCCTGGCCGGCGTAGGTGCCAGCCGGGATCTCGCAGGCGGCGTACCACGGATAGTCGGCCTTCAGGACCTCGACCTGCTCCGCGGTGATCGGCATGATCTTGGAATCGGTGGTGGTCATGATCTGGGTGACGGCGGAGTTCGGCGTACCGGCCATGATCCACACGCCGTCCAGCAGCTTGTTGCTGATCGCGTCGGCGGCGGCGGAGGTATCCATGTACTCGGCCTTGATGTCATCGAGCGTCTTGCCGATGGAGCCCAGGTGGACAGTCGCCTCATCCACGGTGGTGGAGCCGGCCGCGCCGATGGAGATCTTCTTGCCGAGCAGATCCTCGAGGCGCTCGATACCGGAGGCCTTGGTCACAACGACCTGGTTCGGGTTGATGTACAGGCCCGCGAAGATGCGCAGGTTCTCGTTGGCATAGCCCTCGAAGGAGGCGAGGCCCTCCTGCGCCTGGTACACGAGGTTCGCGTTGGCGATGCCAATCTGGGCTTCGCCGTCATACGCCTGGTTCAGGTTGTCGATGCCGCCGCCGGACGGGGTGGCCACGGCGCGCATGCCCTCGATATTGTCGTTCCACAGCTGGCAGACGGTCGCGCTGATCGGGTAGAACGTGGATGCGGTGCCCGCAGTCACGAAGTTGATGTCCGCCGCCATCGCGCAGGAGGCGCTCAGCAGCAGGGACAGGCACAGGACGGTTGCAAGGGTCTTTTTCATGGGAATTCTCCTCTCCAATCGTAGGGGTTTATTTCGGATGCAGCGCGCACCGGCCCTGCATCAATCAACTGGATTACGCCGCCTCCGCGATGGGGCTCGCCTTGGCGAGCAGCAGCCTGTCAGCGGCCGCCTCCGCCGCGATGAGCACAAGGGCGATAACGTCGGTCGTCAGCGACGGGTTGACAAAGAGCAGGCCGCCCACGATCAGCATGGCGCGGCAAACCACGCGCAGCGCCGTCACCGCTTTGCTGTATTTGGGAATCGGCATGCCCGCCAGGCCGGACGCCAGCGCCAGCACGCCCGCCGACGAGGTGGCAAACGCGCGCAGGGTTTCCGTCAGCGCGACACCCTCGGTGCTGCCGTAGAGGAGCACCGGGTTATTCAGGAAGAAGAACGGCAGGATAAAGCCCGCAACGCCCAGCTTCATGGCGATCAGCGAGGTTTTGGTCATGTTGCTGTCCGCAATGCCGGCGGCGACATAGGAGCTCATCGCGACCGGCGGCGTGATGTTCGAGAGGCACGCGTAGATGAGGCAGAACATGTTGGCCGCCATCTCGGTCGCGCCCGTGGCGCGCAGCACCGGCACCGCCACGACGTACACGATGACGTACGCCGCCACGCCTGGCACGCCCATGCCCAGGATGGTGGACATGACCATGACCATCAGGCCGCCCAGGAACAGCTGCCCCTCGCCCACGACCTTGAGGATCAGGTTGCCGAAGTTGAGGCCCAGGCTGGTCATGTTGACCGAGCCGATGATCACGCCGATGATGATGCAGCTCACGCCCACGCCGATGGCGCTGCGGCTGCCTTCCACCGTCGCCCTGAGGATGGCCGGCAGGTTCATGCGCGTTTCCCTGCGCAGCCAGGACACCGGGATGGTGACAAAGATGGCCGCGATGGCCGCGAACAGCGGCGTATAGCCCATGAACATGAGCGCCAGCAGCACGATGAGCGGGATGAGCAGGTGGCCGCGCTCCCGGAGCACCCTGCCCGCTGCCGGGATGTTCTCCGGGGACAGGCCGGACAGGCCCAGGCGCTTGGCCTCCAGATGCACGGAGTAGATCAGCGCGAGGTAATACAGGAACGCCGGAATCGCCGCCGCCAGCATGACCTTCATGTAGCTGACCGCCATGAACTCCGCCATGACGAAGCCGACCGCGCCCATGATCGGCGGGGTGAACTGGCCGCCGGTCGAGGCGACGGCCTCCACCGCCGCGGCGAAGTCCTTCTTGTAGCCCGTCTTCTTCATCAGCGGGATGGTGATGGTGCCGGTGGTCGCCACGTTGGCGATGGCCGAGCCGTTGATCATGCCCATCAGCGCGGAGGCGATGACCGCCACCTTCGCCGGGCCGCCCGGGGAGCGGCCCACCAGCGTGAGCGCGATGTCGTTGATGAACTGGGAAAAGCCGGAATGCTTGAGGAAGGATCCAAAGAGCACGAACACGAAGATGTACGTCGCGGAGACGCCCGCGCCCGTGCCGAGGATGCCGTTGGTATCCCACACCAGCGCCTTGATGACGCGCTTGAGCGTGAAGGCGCTCGTGCCGAACGTGCCGGGGATGTAGCGGCCCCAGACCGCGAAGTACGACAGGAAGACAAGCGCGATGATCGCCAGGTTGCCGCTGGCGCGCCGGGCCGCCTCGAAGACGACCAGCAGGCAGATCACGCCGATCATCACGTCCGTGTCGTTCAGCCTGCCCGTCTTGGCCAGCGCGTCATAGCGCCACAGGATATAGCCGAAGCAGGCGACCGCTGCCGCAATCAGCGCGATATCCCACACGGGGATCATCCTTCTGCGGCGGCGCTCCCTTTTGTACGTCGGGTAGAGCATGAGCGCCAGCGGCAGCAGGAACATGATGTGCGCCGTGCGCAGCTTCACCGCGCCGAGCGTGCCGAAGGTGTTGGCCCAGAGCTGGAAAACCGCCCAGACCACGAGCACCGCGGTAAACACTTTGTTGAGCGTTCCCTCAAAGATGCGCGTGCGGCTCTCCGCGTCCTTGTCCGCCATGAGCTGCTGCGCCTTTTTATCCAGCAGATTATCTTTTTCATTCCTCTTGGGTTGAGCCATCTGTGTTTCCTCCGGGATGATTCTTCTCGTCGGTCAATCGTCCGTAACGGCACAAGTGTAGCACGACATTCAACAAGCTGTCAACATGGATACTGTGCATTTCGTTAAAAAACATGAAATTTTCCAGCGTCCCGATTTCATCAGAAAAGCCGCCTCCGAAGAAGCGGCTTTGACGCCTTCCGCCATCCTCCGGATGGTGAAAAGCTGCATTCGTTTTTCCAGGGCTCCCTCTTGAGGGAGTTTACCGATGAATCACCGGCACCTCGCCCACCAGCAGGCAGCTGAGATCGAGCTTCCCGAGCAGCTCCGCCGTGACGTAGGCCTCCTCGCCATAGACGTACACGCGGCAGTCTTCGTCCATCAGGAAGATCACGCCGTCCACAGAGCCCATCGCGTCCTCGCACAGGCCGTCCGTTCCGCCGGTCATCAGCGCAATCTCATGGCCGCCTGTCAGGCTGGTCAGCTGCCAGCTGCCGGCGGCATACTGGCTCTCATAGCCCATATGGCCCAGCACACCGCACAGCGGGTAGAGCAGTGTCCCGTCCTCCGCCGTGCCTACAAAAAGCGTCGTCGGCTCGTCGTCCACATACAGCTCCATCTGTGCAAGGGCAAACGGCGCGCCGGTCGCGTCGGGCGTGGGCGTGGGCACCGGCGTGGGCACGGGTGTGGGCGTCGGAACCGGCGTGGGCGTCGGCGTGGGAGTCGGGCTCGGCGTCGGCGTCGGCTTTACAATCGCGTCCTCCGCGAACAACCTTTCAATCGTCGCCGGGCCGACCTTGCCGTCGATCTTCTCCAGCTTGTGCGCGCGCTGGAAGCCGTACACCGCCGTGCGCGTGCCCAGGCCGAACACGCCGTCGATGTCGCCCAGGTAGTAGCCCAGCTGATAGAGCCTGCGCTGCATCAGCTTCACGTCCTCGCCCTCCATGCCGCGCCAGAGGATGCGCCCGCCCAGTCCGGCGGCGGCGATCTCCTCCTGCGTGATCGGCGCAAACAGGTCGATCTCCTCCGCCTGCGGGGCCTGCGAGGCCTGCGGGGCCTGCGTCGGCTCAGCCGTCGGCGCGGGCGTATCCTTCACCTGCACGCCCAGCATGTTCTCCGCCAGCGCGCAGGCCGGCAGCAGCAGCGCCAGCAGCGCGGCCGCCGCGAATCGTTTCGTCATCACACGTTCCCTCCAGAGCTTTCTTTGTTGCTATATCTTATAGAAAGAAACGATCCATCATGCCGTTTTCATGCATGTGAAAGCCATGCATGCCGAATTGATTCGCGCCCTCGATATTGCACAGCGTGTCGTCGATGAACACCGCGCGCGCCGGATCGATCCCGTAGCGGTCGCACAGCAGCTGATAAATCTCGCGCTCCGGCTTGATCACATGCTCGTAGCAGGAGATGATCCCGCCGTCGAACAGATCGCCGAAGTGATCCGCGAACTTGACGCGCAGGCGCTCATAGCCCTGCCGGGGATAGTTGGAGAGCAGGTAGAGCTTCTTGCCCGCGCGCCTGCAGCGGCGCGCTGCGCGCCAGCCCTCCTCGATCGGAGTCTTGAGCTCAATCCAGCCCTCCAGCGCGTGCAGATAGTCCTCCGTCCTGCCGCCGGCCTCCTCATGCAGCCGCTGCGCCGCCTCCTGATAGGTCATCGTGCCGCGGTCAAAGCACGGCCAGTACGGCCCCTTGTAGACATGGCGGAGCATGTGCTGCTGCATCGCCTCGTCGCCCGGAAAGAGCTGCTGCAGAAAGTCGTCCGGCGCGAACCTGATGAGGATGTTGCCGATGTCAAACACCACCGCGTCCACCTTGTGCCAGGGCATCGTCTCGTAGACGAGATCAAAGCGCGTTCCTTCGTTCATGCGGATTCCTCCCGGTTGCTTTCGTTTTAATCTGTATATCATTCGTCCTTTTTCGGGCTTTTCCTTCTTGATCCTTTTTCCTGTTCCCATGTATAAGCCGCTTTTTCATGCACGAAGCGAACATGGGTCAAGGGGCGTAGTCCCTTGCGGGGTTTGGGGCAGCGCCCCAAGCCGGTCTTAGGGCGGCAGCCCTAGCGTCTCCCCCCTCACGCCGGAACAGTCTGCATATCGCCCACGATCCTGTGCAGCACATCCAGATACTCCTGCCCCAGCGGCGTCGGCCGGTAATCCCTGTGGGTGATGACGCCGATGCGGATGACCTCGTCCACCTGAAGCGGGATGGAGATGATGTCCTCGCCGCGCAGGTAGGACGGGCAGATGCCCGAGGAGATCGTATAGCCGTCCGTGCCGACCATCAGGTCGATGATCGTGCCCTTGTCCGTCACCTTGACGCTGCGGTCGTGGTTGAGCGTGGAGAGGATCTCCTCAGAAAAGTAAAAGGCGTTCTGGTCGCCCTGCTCATAGGTCAGGCACGGCAGGTCCACCAGATCGGCCATGGAGACGCTTGTCCTGCCTGCGAGCGGGTTGTTGCGGCCCACGAAGATGTGCGGCCGGGCGGCAAAGAGCTCGGAGAAGACCAGGTTCGCCTCGCGCAGCGTCTTGCTGATGACGGCCTCGTTGAACGCGCTCATATAGATCACGCCCATCTCGCTGCGCAGGTTCTTGACATCCATGATCGTGTCGTAGGTCTTGCCCTCGCGCAGGGTGAACTCGTATGTCTGATCGCTGTGGGCGCGCACCAGCTCGATGAACGCGCTGGAGGTGAACGAGTAATGCTGCGTGGAGACCGAGAAGCGCTGGCGCACCTCCTGATGCGCGATGTACTTTTCCTCAATCAGCGCGGCCTGCTGCACCACCTGGCGCGCATAGCCCAGAAACTCCGTGCCCTCGGGCGTGAGCAGGATGCCGCGGGACTTGCGCACAAAGATGGTCGTGGCGATCTCCTCCTCCAGCTCGCGGATGGCCGCGGACAGGCTGGGCTGGGCGATAAACAGCGATTTCGCCGCCTCGGTGATCGATCCCTTTTCCGCCACCTCGATGACGTATTTGAGCTGCTGAAGCGTCATGCGCGATCCCTCCCTGTTCATAGGCCTTCATTATAGCACATCGCGCGCCCCAGTTCAATCTTTATCATAGTCTTTCCCTATGCCGCACCATATTTTAATCATGTTTGCCTATGCATAAGAAATGCGCTATAATACCCCATGTCACCGGCATGATGCCGGCCCCACTTCCGACAAAGCGCTGTGCATCACGAGGCCACTCAGCCCGAGGCCGGTGCTTGACAGAAGGAACTCCATCGCAGACCGGCATGATGCCGGCCCCACCTCCGACAAATCTTACAGCAAAAGAACCGGCTTCAGCCGTCGAAAGGAGAGGCGCATCTTGGCGCTCATCGAACTCAGGCACCTGACAAAGACGTTCAGGGGCAAGACCCAGACCGTGGACGCCCTCAAGGACATCAACCTTCAGATCAACCAGGGCGACATCTACGGCATCATCGGCATGTCCGGCGCGGGCAAATCGACGCTCGTGCGCTGCATCA
>CAMFCQ010000010.1 GCA_945948915.1 uncultured Clostridia bacterium
GTGCGTCAGCTACGGCGGCATCCGCGCGCTCAAGGGCATCAGCCTGAGCGTCGAGCAGGGGCAGATCGTCACGCTCATCGGCGCCAACGGCGCGGGCAAATCGACCACGCTGCGCGCCATCTCGGGCCTTGAAAGGGCGCAGAGCGGCTCCATCACCTACGGCGGCGAGGAACTGACCAGCCTGCCGGCCAAGGAGATCGTCCGCCGGGGCATCATCCATGTGCCTGAGGGGCGGCGCGTCTTCCCGGACATGACCGTCGCGGAGAACCTGAAGATCGGCGCGTTCCTGCGCCGTGACACCGCAGGGATTGCCGATGACATCGACTATGTGTATTCCCTCTTTCCCCGCCTGAAGGAGCGCTCCTGGCAGCCTGCGGGCACGCTCTCCGGCGGCGAGCAGCAGATGCTGGCCGTCGGCCGCGCGCTGATGAGCCGGCCCAAGGTGCTGATGATGGACGAGCCCTCGCTGGGCCTTGCGCCGCTGATTGTGCGCGACATCTTCTCCATCATCCGCCGCGTGAACGACGACGGCATCACCGTCCTGCTCATCGAGCAGAACGCGAACGCGGCCCTGCGCATCGCCGATTACGGCTATGTGCTGGAAACCGGCACAATCTCGCTGACCGGTACGGGCGAGGAGCTGCTGCGCAACAGCTCTGTGCGCGAGGCCTATCTGGGCAAGAAGCGGAAATAAGCGGTTCCGTGCCCCTTGACAAAACCGAATTGACCAGAATCTCAGGAATGGGATTCTGGTTTTCTGTTTTCAATGATCGTTCCGATGCCCATCCCCAACTTGGGTTCCGAGATTTGCCGAATCAGAAGCAGGAATTGATGCGCGAAAGCCGAATAAAGCAACGAGTATGACCGAAAGTCGGAGGGGCTTTCTTTGCCTGTTTTGGCGCGGCGGAGCCGGATGCGAACGGATTCACCCTGCGCGGCCCGCCGCCAAAATCCTGTGGCTTTCATCCGCAGGGAAACGAATAGCCAAACAATTTTTCACGATGCACATCGCGATGAATTTAGAAAGGACGGTAAACCCTATGCAGCTGCACATTCCCCAGGAAAAAGGCGTACCGATTCAGCCAGGGATGATCGGTCTGTTCTTTGAGGACATCAACTATGCGGCGGACGGCGGCCTGTACGCGGAAATGATCGAGAACCGCTCGTTCGAGTTTGTGGATTGCTTTGGCGATATGGGCGACTATTACGCCACCCACGACTACGGCTACGGCTGGCATCCCACCACGGCCTGCGGCGAGGGCCGCATGGCCTATGTCATGGGCAGCCCGGTCAACCGCAACAATCCGCACTATCTGCGCTTCACGGCCACGCAGGCGGGACAAGGCTTCTGCAATCAGGCGTACAGCGGCATTCATCTTGAGAAGGGGATGACGTACAACGTCTCCTTCTATGCCCGGATGGCGCGATATCAGGGTGATCTGACGGTTTCCGTCGAGAAGGAGCAGCAGGTCTTTGCCCAGGGGAGCGTCGCGTGCGTCCATGCGCCGGAAAAGACGTGGCAGAAGTGGATTCGCTACGAGCTCACGCTGGAGGCGAAGGAGACTGTGTCCGGCGCGAGGTTCGTGATTGCGCTCGACCAGCCCGGCGTGGTGGAGTTTGACTTCATCTCCATGATGCCTGCCGATGCTGTGGCGGGCGTCTTCCGCAGGGATCTGTTTGAGCTGCTCAAGGGGCTCCATCCCGGCTTCCTGCGCTTCCCGGGCGGCTGCATCATCGAGGGCAATACGCTGGAAAACCGCTACCGCTGGAAGGAGAGCGTCGGCGCGCCGGAGGGCCGCAGGAGCAACTACAACCGCTGGGCTGTCCACCTGACGAGCGCGGAGAACAACTGGCACACCCAGTATGCTCACTACAACCAGACGCTGGGTATCGGTTTTTACGAGTACTTCCTGCTGTGCGAAATGATCGGCGCCAAGCCGCTGCCGGTGCTCAATGTAGGCCTGGCCTGCCAGTTCCAGTCCTATGAGCTGGTGGAAATGGATGAGCCGGAGTTTGCCGAGTTCATTCAGGATGCGCTCGACCTGATCGAATTTGCCAACGGCCCGGTGAATAGCAAGTGGGGCGGCCTGCGCGCGCAGATGGGCCATCCCGCACCCTTCGGCCTGACCATGCTGGGCATCGGCAACGAGCAGTGGCAGACGGACAAGATCGATTTCTTCGCCCGGTACACGGCCTTCGAGCAGGCCATTCATGCGGTCTATCCGGAGATAAAGCTCATCGGCTCCGCAGGCCCGGACATCACCTCTGAGCGCTACAGCGCGGCGTGGGACTTCTACAAAAGGGAATGCCCGCGCAAGGACGGCTTCTGCTATGCCGTTGACGAGCACTACTATGTGAAGCCGGACTGGTTCTACGACCATGTGCACTTCTACGACAACTATCCCCGCAACGTGAAGGTGTTCTCCGGCGAGTATGCCGCGCACCCTGTCAGCGGCATGAACATGCCCGAGGCCAACAATCTGGAGGGCGCACTGGCGGAAGCCGCGTTCCTGACCGGCGTGGAGCGCAACGCGGACGTGGTGGTGCTGGCCTCCTATGCGCCGCTGTTCGCGCGCATCGGCTATGCGCAGTGGTCGCCGGACATGATCTGGTTCGACGAGGAGAAGGCCTACGGAACGCCCAGCTATTACGTTCAGAAGATGTACGGCGAGAACATGGGCACGGTGACCCTTCCCATGCACGGACAGGACAAGGTGCTCGAGCAGGCGCACCTGTATGTGAACGCCAGCTTGGACGAGCGCACGGACGAGCTCATCGTCAAGTGCGTGAATCACAGCGACGCGGATCAGGAAATCGATCTGGTGACCCCTGCGCAGTGGCAGATGGCGGAGCGCATGACACTGCAGACCCTCGCCTGCGCGGATGGCCTTGACAGCTACAACACGCCCGCTGCGCCGGAGAAGGTCAGCACCCGCACGGAAACCGTCGCCTATGAAGGCAGGCTGCCGGTTCCCGCGAACAGCTTCGTGGTCGCGCGCGTGAAGCGGAGCTGCTGATCCGGTCTGACACGCGCAACCAAGGAACAGAACATACAAGCCCTCCGCCGCGGAATGGATTCTCCGCGGCGGAGGGCCGTTTGTATTATTCACCGGCAGAGGCTTTCCACGCATACTCAACCGGGCCGGCGACGGGCATATCGCTCCGCTTCGCGCCGTACAAATCCGTATCGAAGACGATCCTCTCACCGTCAGGCGTCTCAAAGCGCTCTTCCGGCTCAAAGGCCATGCCCAGCGTGTCGGTGCTGATCAGCTGCGCCTTCGGCAGATACCGGAACAGGTCGCTCTCCACAACGATCCGGCCGTTTTCCTCCCTGAGCGTAACGGCGACATCATGCTGCGTATCCACCGCGGGCGCTTCCTCCAGCCTGCAGGGTACGGCGCCGTTGAAGTACACATTGCCGTTCAGCCACACCGGCAGCGGCATGTAGTACTTGTCTCGGGTGTCCGCCGAGCCTTCGCCGCAGTAGCCCGCAAAATGCTCGGCCCACTGCTCATAGGTCATATAGCCGTCGAAGCTCTGGGTGCCTGCGATCAGGTTGCCGTCATCCCATTCGTCCTGATGATCCTCTTCGCAGATGTCCAGCAGACCCTGGCGGACCTTCTGCTGTACGAACACGTTGTTGTAGAAGCGGACGTCGCCGTGCAGGATGGACATGAGGTTGACGATATCCGTGGAATGCGGACGGTGGACAGGGGTATAGCGCGTGGAATCGTACTGCACCGTGCCGTTCTTTACGCCGCGTCCGACGCCGGTAATCGCGCCGCAGAACAGATTGTGCACAAACGCAACGCCCTGCGCGGCCAGCCTGACGCTTCGTTCAGACCGGAAGACGTTGTTGTCCACCAGCGTGGGGCCGTGCGCCACCTCGATCCACAGATCCTCGCCCAGGCCCAGACCGGCCTTGTTCTCCTTCTTCAGCAGCCAGTCCCGGGACATGCAGTTGTCATGGAAGACGTTGCAGGAAACCCGGGTTCCCTGCGCCTGCCAGTCCAACCAGATGCCGCGGGTACAGTCATGAAAGTGATTGTTGCGGATGATCACATCGATGGCCGCATGCAGCTTGATGCCGCCGATTTCCGCGCCGGCCAGATTGCGCTTGTTGTTGATGTGGTGGATATGGTTGTTCTCGATGAGCGAGAACACGCAGCCGAGATTGCCGACGATGCCGGTCTGGCCGCAGTCGTGGATGTCGCAGCCCCGGACCGTGTGAGAACCAATCGTCTCCTTGCTCCATCCGTCGAGCTGTGCGATGAGCGAACACTCGCGCTGGGTTTGCGCGCCGTCCTTCACCTTTCTGCGCGACCACCGGTTGTCGTTCCCCTGCTGCAGATATTTTCCCAGGGAGATGCCGCTGCATTTGGAATGGGAGATCTCGCAGTCCTCAATCACCCAGCCCTTGGACCAGTGCGGCCCGATCATGCCGTCCTGCAGCGCGGTGGGCGGCGCCCACTGTGTGGCAGCCCGGGTCACCACAAAGCCGGACAGCGTGATGTAGTCCACATGCTCCTGTACGGGATAGAAGCAGTGCGGCCGGACATTGATCTCCACCCGTTCCTCATTGGGATTCTTTCCCTGAAAATTGGCGTAGATGATGGTCTCGTCGCGCTCCTGCGCCTGACAAGTATACCATGTATGCAGCGTGAAATCGATATCCCACGAGCCCTCATAGGGCGTGGGATGGAGCACCTTTTCATAGGCGTCCACTTCGTACAGGGATTTGTCGTCGAGATAGACCTCGCCCGTATGCACCGGCGCCAGCTGATTGAGCCAGTCGCCCCACACGCGGGTGGTGTACGGGTTGCACGATCCGAAAAAGCTGTTGGGCAGCACAAGCTTCCACACGTCGCCCTCCACCCATGTCCAGCCCTTTGCAGGCTCTGCGCCGGTGATGACGGCCGCCCTCGGTGTGGCCGAGCGGAACACCACCGGATGCTCCCGGGTGCCGGCGGTCATCGGAGAGATTTCCTCCCGGTAAACGCCGGGCATCACAAGCACCTCGTCTCCCGGCCCGGCGCACCGGGCGGCATCCGAGATCCTTTGGAAGGGTTTTTCACGGCTGCCATCTCCGTGGATCTTGGCATGAACATCAACATACAATTGCATAAGCTGGCTCCTTCCATCCTATTTTTGATCAATGAAATCGTCATATACACAATCCCCTGTACCGATTGAGGATTGTTCCGGTTTTGCTGCCTGCGTTGATTTTTTGTCTGGATTCTGATTGCTCCGATCCTCATGTCGGGCCATTACGGCGCTTTTGATTGGAACGGATTGGGTGAAGCAGCCCTGATTGGCGCTCAGAATTCTACGGTGCTCGTCCGGTTCAGCAGCCGGCGTTGCCGGACGGGCGGTCGCCTGCTGTGCCCTGACGCTTTTTCAGTTCAGCGTGGACGCGAAGCGCGCAGTAGGCAAAGGCGAAGCCGAAGGCCAGCGGGTTGGACAGGCACACGCCCAGATACCCCAGCCCGGCCAGGCAGAGCATGCTGCCCAGGCTGCGGCCAGTCAGCTCCATAAAGCCGGAGAAAACCGCCTGCACGCTGTACCCCATGCCCTGCAGCGTGTTGCGCATGATCATCAGCCCGCCGTGCAGGCAGAAGAAGAGGCTGAGCACGGTGAGATAGTACGAGGACAGCGCGATTTCCTCCGCGGCCTGCGCGCCGAGCACCAATGTGGAGAACATGTCCTTGGCAAAGAAGAGCACCACCCACGCAATGGCGCAGTAGGTCCACTGAATGGTCAGGCCATCGCGGATGCCGCTGCGGATCCTGTCGTAGCGCCGCGCGCCCTCGTTCTGCCCGGCGTAGGTGGCCATGGCCATGCCGACGCTCTCCATGGGCAGGGTAAACATCTGGCGGATCTTTTCGCCTGCTGTCTGCCCGGCGACGGCGGCGGTGCCCAGCGTGTTGATGGCGCCCTGCATGACGACCGCGCCGATGGCGGAGATGGAGTATTCAAAGCCCATCGGGAAGCCGGTCACGCACAGCCTGCGCAGGTGGCTCGGGGAGAGAGCGGCATACCGGATAAGGTGCTCAAGGAGCGTCGTTCTGCACAATATCCAGTACAGATTCAGCAGCCCGCTGACCAGCTGGCTGAGCACGGTGGCCAGCGCGGCGCCGAATACGCCCAGCGACAGCGGGACGATGAACAGGTAATCCAGCGCGATGTTGAGCGCGGTAGAGAACAGCAGAAAATAGAAGGGATGACGCGAATCGCCTGCGGCGCGCAGCGCGCCGGCGCAGAAGTTGTACAGAATGGACGCCGGAATGCCCAGGAAGATGACCGTGGCGTAGGTCTGCGTCATGGCGAAGATGTCCTCGGGCGTGCGCATCAGGCGCAGCAGCGGCGCGCAAAAGGCCGTCATCAGCGCCGTCATGACGAGGGCCAGCGCCGCGCAAAGCTGCAGGCCGCCGGCGAAGTAGCGCTTGAATTCATCCGGTCGCTTCGCGCCGAAGGACTGCGACAGCGGAATGCTGAAGCCGACGCAGGTGCCCTGCACGAAGCCCAGCGTCAGGAAGCCGAGCGAGTACGTCGCGCCGACAGCGGCGAGGGCGTCCGTACCCACAAGACGGCCCACCATCAGCGTGTCGGCAAAGCTGTACAGCTGCTGAAACAGCGTGCCCAGAATCAGCGGCACAGCAAACAGCAGGATGCGGGTGATGGGTCTGCCCTCGGTGAGGTCGAGTGTTTTGCCTTGCATGATCGTTCGCTCCAATGGTTTTTTTCCATTCTAGCATGACGGGCGGAGCGCTGGCGCGGCAAAATGCGCACAAAAACAAGGATTTCGTCCGCAGTTATAGGCCGGGAGAAATTGGCGCGGGCAGCGTGGCCACATCCAGCATGGACATGTCCTCCACGGGGGCGTGCTCCGGGTTCTGCAGCAGGCGCTTGCGGTCTTCCTTGGGCGTGATGCCGTAGGCCTTCCTGAAGGTCTTCAGGAAGCTGCTGTAATCGGAAAAGCCGCTCTCCGTGCAGGCGTCCAGCACGCTCTTTCCCTCGCTCAGCGACAGCTTGAAGTGCTGCAGGCGCAGGGCGGTCAGGTAGCCGTGGATACTGTCCATCGTGTATTCGCGGAAGATGTGGCTGATGTGGCTGCGGCTGACGTAGAGATAGTCCGTCAGCTGGTTGATGGAGAACGCCGGCTCGGTGTAGTGCATCTGGATGTACTTCTGCGCCTTGTCCACCAGGGCGGAGGTCGCGTCGGCTGCAATGGTATCGGCACTGGACATACAGGTTTTGAGGATGAGCATCAGCTCGGACAGCTGTGCGCGGAAGGCCCGGCTGCGCAGCTCCGGCGCCATGGCGGAGGAGCGGTCGATGCGCAGAAACAGATCGCGGATATCCCAGGCGGAGACGACATCCGCGTTGAAGATGACCGGCTCGTGCGATGTCAGGAAGCCCGGGATGCTCAGCTGCGCGGCGACCTCCCGCCACAGCGACTGATCCACCTGCAGGAGCAGGCGCTCGCTGACCTCGCTGCTGACATTGTAGCGGCCCATGTGGTAGATCTCGTCCGGAAAGATGATCAGCTCACCGGGGTGGATGCTGTAAAGGCTGCCGTTGCAGGAATAGAGCACATCGCCGGCCATGGGGAGAATCAGCTCGAAATACGGATGGCTGTGTACAACGGAGCAGATGTTTTCCTTGTTGGTGTACCATGCAACGACCATGCCAGCGCTGGGCAGCGTCTGCCGGGCAAGGTCCTGCGTGAGCAGGGAATCGACGTAATGTGCGATTTTGCGAATCATGCGGGAAAACCCCCCTTTCTTTCTCGGAAAATCGCGTCTTTATGAGGATAGTATATACAAGCTGTGCACGAATTGCAAGATATTCAGGACAAAACCATAAGAAAGTGGCGGAGAAACCGACTATAATGACAGCAGAAAACGCGAAAAAGAGCATGAATCACCAGAAAACGGACAGATTTACCGGCATTCGATACAAAACATCTGGACAAATGCGAAAGGAAGATGTGGGAAATGGGATATGATCCGGTGCGCTTCTCCTGCCAGACGGAGTTTGACGAGCGTGCGATCCGCCGGATGTTCAAGACAGAGTACTACACCTACGAAAAGAAGCTCCTGCTTGGAAGGTGCGTGTTTGCGGTCATTCTCCTTGGCGTGGGCATGTTCTCCGATTTCCCGATGCCGGCGCGGCTCTTCTGTCTGCTGATCGGCGTATGGCTGATCGTGGCGCTGGATTTTCCCAGCAAGGTGCGCGCCGAAGGCGTGCTCCAGCAGCGCGGCGGCGCGGTGACGCGCGTGCGGCTGGCCTTCACGGATCGGGAGATCGTGGTGGAGCAGCGCCAGCACATCCCCTACGCCCAGCTGGACAGGCTGGTGGAGGACGACGAAGCCTTCTATCTTTTCCAGAGCAGGCAGAACGCTGTGATGGCGGACAAGCAGAGCCTTCAGCCTGCTGAGCCGGAGGCCTTCAGGAGCCTGATCGAAAAGAAGACAGGCAAGACCTTCAGCCGCAGCGTGAACCTGCTGTCGATGAACCTGAGCGATCTGCTGCGCATGATGCCTGGCGGCAAGCGACCGGGCCGCGGGAAAAAGCGCAAGCCCTGACCACCAATTGGAATCTGCCGGACATTGTCCGGTGAGGATAACACCGGCTCAGCCGGAAAAAAAGAGGAGGAACCCATTATGAAGAAGACCCTGTGCGTGCTCCTTGCGGCAGTCCTGATGCTGGCTGTCCTGTCCGTCTCCGCCATGGCGGCGACCAACATGAAGCTCGCCCACAACCTGGCCGAGGATCATGCGGTGCACATCCAGCTGCTCGCGTTCGCTGACGCTGTGCGCGAGAAGACCGGCGGCGAGATCAACATTGAGATCGTGCCCAACGGCACGCTTGGCTCCGAGGGCGCTGTGCTTGAGCAGGTCGGCTACGGCATGGTCGAGATGACCAAGGTCTCCGCCTCCACGCTGGGCAACTTCGCCTCCGAGTGGAACGCGCTGTCCGTGCCCTATGTCTTCAACGATCAGGAGCACTACTACAACGTCATGGACGGCGAGATCGCCAAGGAGCTGTACACCACCACCGAGGATCAGGGCTTCATCGGCCTGTTCTGGCTGGATTCCGGCGCCCGCTCCTTCTACACCGCGAACAAGGCCATCCGCACCCCGGCTGACCTGGCCGGCCTGAAGATCCGCACCATGGACTCCCAGATGGCCATCGACATGATGGCGGCCATGGGCGGCTCCGCCACGGTCATGAGCTACTCCGAGATCTACACCGGCATGCAGCAGGGCGTCATTGACGGCGCGGAGAACAACGTGACCGCCATGCGCGACCACAAGGACGTGACCAAGTACTACTGCTTCGACGCCCACACCCGCATCCCGGACATCGTGGTCATCTCCACCGACACCTGGGATTCCCTGACCGAGGAGCAGCAGAACATCATGATGGAGTGCGCCGCGCAGGCCTCCGATGAGTACAAGGCCCGCTGGGCCGCCTTCGAGGAGGAGGTCATGGCCGCTGCCGAGGGCGTTGAGTTCATCACCGACGTGGATGTCCCGGCCTTCCAGGCTGCCTGCGCGGGCATCTATGAGAACCTGAAGACCAGCGATCCGACCGTCTACTCCATCGTGGAGAGGATTCAGGAAGCCGGCAAGTAATTCCGAAAAACCTGCCTGCACAGCGGCAGCAGCCCAATTGCCGTAAGGAATTGGGCTGCTGTTGTGTGGGCAGGGAGGGAAGAAGCAGGGAAGAACGCCTGGCGTTTCCCGCAGCCCTCGATCAACAGAGGAGACGATATCATGAAAAAGGTAGATAAAATTCTGGATGCCGTCATGCGCTGCCTCATGGCCATCGCCATGTTCGCGCTGCTGGCCGGCGGCACCTGGCAGATTTTTACCCGCTGGATCCTGAAGAACCCGTCCACCTTTACCGACGAGTTCCTGCGCTATGTGCTGATCTGGGCGTCCATGATCGGTTCCGCGTACTGCTTCTACAAGGATGAGCATCTCGCGCTCGATCTGGTGAAGGATCGCCTGCACGGCAAGGCGAAGGTCGTCCTGACCATCTTCATCGAGGCGATGATCCTGTTCTTCATCTGCTACGTCTTCGTGTACGGCGGCTGGCAGCTGACGATCAAGGCGAAGAAGATTTCCTCCGTCATGCACATCCCCTACAAGGTGCTCTACGCCATCGTTCCGATCTCCGGTGTGATGGTTGTGATCGCCCGTATTCTCAAGTACATTCAGATGTTCACTGAGAAAGGAGGAAAGCAGTAATGGTTGCGCAGTCGATTCTCGTTCTCTTCGGCTCGTTCTTCGTCATGCTCTTCGCCGGCGTTCCGATTTCCGCCGGCATTGGCATCGCGTCCTGCCTGACCGCGTTCTCCGCGGGCATGCCCTTTGACAAATTCGCGTTCGTCGCGGCGCAGAAGTGCTTTGACGGCGTGGACTCCTTCTCCCTGCTGGCGCTGCCGTTCTTCTCTCTGGGCGGCAACATCATGAACAAGGGCGGCATCGCCAAGCGCCTGGTGCGCCTGGCGCGCCTGCTGGTGGGCAAGGTGCCGGGCTATCTGGCCGCCACCAACGTGCTGGCCAACATGTTCTTTGGCGCGGTCTCCGGCTCCTCCGTCGCGGCGACCTCCGCGATGGGCTCCATCATGAGCCCGCTGGAGGCAGACGAGGGCTATGACCCGAACTACTCCGCTGCCGTCAACATCTGCTCCGCGCCGACCGGCATCCTCATCCCGCCGAGCGGTCCGCTGATCCTCTACTCCATCACCGCGGGCGGCGTCTCCGTGGCCGCGCTGTTCATGGGCGGCTATCTGACCGGCGCGCTGCTGGGCATCGCGGTCATCGCGGTGGCGATCTATCTGGCGCTGAAAAAAGGCTATAAGGCCTCCGCGGTCAAGGAGAGCGACTCCACGCTCAAGATCGTCATCGACGCGGTGCCGTCCCTGCTGGCGGTCATCATCGTCATGGGCGGCATCCTGGGCGGCATCTTCACGGCCACCGAGGCCGGCGTGGTCATGTGCCTGTACTGCGGCATCCTGGCGATTCTCTATCGCGAGATGAACTTCAAGACCTTCTACAACCTGCTGGCTGACACGATGAAGTCCAGCGCGACGATCCTGTTCCTCATCGCGGCCTCCTCCATCATGTCCTACGTCATGTCCTACACGGGCATCCCGGCGGCGATTTCCTCCATGCTCATGAGCATCTCGAACAACCGCTATATGCTGCTGCTGATCATGAACGTGTTCCTGCTGGTCATGGGCATGTTCCTGGATCTGACGCCCGCCGTGCTCATCTTCACGCCGATCTTCCTGCCCATCGCGCGCAGCATCGGTATGAGCGACGTGCACTTCGGCCTCATGCTCATCATGAACCTGGGCATCGGCTCCGTGACCCCGCCGGTCGGCTCCTGCCTGTTCGTGGGCTGCGGCGTCGGCCATGTCAAGATCGAGGGCGTGACCAAGTACATCGTCCCGATGTTCGCGGCGATGGTCATCGCGCTGTTTGTCGTGACCTTCATCCCGGCGATCCCGCTGTGCGTGCCCAAGCTCTGCGGCCTGATCCCGTCGCTGTGGTGGAACTGATCCTGAAACAGCAGCGATGCTAAACTGAATTCCTGGCGGCAGTTACCGTCCTCACAGGTGACTGTGGTGACGCGCTGCCGCCTCTTTTCTTACCCTGAAACAGTGAAAGGAGAGAAGTTCGCCATGAAAATCTGCTCCCGCTTTACCGGTATGGAGGCAAAAGACGGCTTCTATCTGGTGCATACGGACAATGCCGACCTGAAGATCGTATTCGTCACCGGCGAGATCGTCCGCATTCGCGCGTCCTTTGACAAAGAGCTGGCGGAGGAAAGCTACATCCTGATGACCACCGCGTGGGAAGACCGTCTCGATCCGCTCTTTGAGGGTGAACGCACCCGCGTGACCCCGGTGACGCCGGCGATTGCCGAGGACGAGAGCTGCATCGAGTTTACCACCTCCGCCGTACGCCTGGTGCTGGAGAAGAATCCGCTTTGCCTGGCGCTGTACAACGCGAAGGGCGTCGAGCTTTACCGCACCGTCTCCGGCAGCCCGTTCATCCTGGACAGCAACAACCGCATCACCTCCCGCGCGCGCATGGAGGAGGAGGACTGCTTCTACGGCTTCGGTGAGAAAGCCGGCCTGCTCAACAAGAACAAGGCGTTCCTGCGCGAGCGCGCCACCGACGCGATGGGCTACGACGCGGAGAAGATGGATACGCTCTATAAGCACATCCCCTTCTACATCCGCCTGAGCCGCAGCACGCAGAAGGCCGTGGGCGTGTTCTATCACAACTTCTACGAGTCCGTGTTCAACATGGGCTGCGAGAAGAGCAACTATTGGCCGCGCTACACCTACTGGCAGGCCGACGGCGGCGACATCGACATGTTCCTGCTGGCCGGCGACTCCATCGCCCGCGTCTTGGACAATTACACCCTGCTGACCGGCCGTCCGGCGCTGCTGCCCAAGCGCGGCCTGGGCTACCAGGGCAGCTCCATGTACTATCCGGAGCTGGAGAAGGACAGCGACGACGCGGTGGTGGGCTTCATCGATACCATCAAGGAGGAAGGCTTCCCCATCGACGGCTTCCACCTGTCCAGCGGCTACACCAGCTACAACAATAAGCGCTGCGTGTTCACCTGGAACACCGACCGCTTCAAGGATCCGCGCGCGTACTTCGCGGCGATGAACGAGCGCGGCGCGCAGAACGTGCCCAACATCAAGCCGGGCATCCTGCTGATGCACCCCTGGTTCAAGGAATTCGAGGCGAAGGATGTCTTCGTCAAGGACAGCGAGGACGCGTCCAAATATGCCGTCGGCTCCTGGTGGGGCGGCGACGGCGCGTTCTGGGACTACACCAAGCCCGAGGCGCGCGAGGCCTGGAAGAAGTACATGACCGACAGCCTCATCGACGTGGGCACCAACTCCATCTGGAACGACAACTGCGAGTACGACTCGCTGCTTGACAAGGATGCGCGCTGCGACTTTGACGGCAAGGGCGGCACCATCGCGGCCCTCAAGCCCATCATGAGCACGCTCATGTGCAAGCTAAGCAACGACGCCGTGCGCGAGCATGATCCCTCCGCCCGCCCGTACAGCGTGTGCCGCTCCGGCTCCGCCGGCATCCAGCGCTATGCGCAGACCTGGTGCGGCGACAACTACACCAGCTGGAAGAGCCTCAAGTACAACATCCCGATCATCACGGGCATGGGCCTGTCCGGCCAGCCGAACGAGGGCGCGGACATCGGCGGCTTCGCCGGCCCCGCGCCGGAGGAGGAGCTGTTTGTGCGCTGGGTGCAGCAGGGCATCTTCCAGGCGCGCTTCTCCATCCACTCCGCCAGCAACGACAACACCGTGACCGAGCCGTGGATGTTCCGTGAGAGCGCCGGCATCATCCGCGACGCGATCCTGCTGCGCTACCGCATGCTGCCCTACCTGTACAGCGCCGAGTATGAGGCGACGCAGACCGGCGCCCCGATCATGCGCGCGCTCGTCTACGAGTTCCAGAACGACGAGAACGTCTACGACAGCAGCTTCGACTTCATGTTCGGCCGCGACATCCTGGTGGCCAACGTCATCGAGAAGGGCGCGAAGACCCGCAGCGTCTACCTGCCCAAGGGCACGAAGTGGTACGACTGGAATGACAAGTTCGCCTGCTACGAGGGCGGCCAGACCATCGAGGTGCCGGTCGATATGACCAGCATCCCCATGTTCCTGCGCGAGGGCGCGATTGTGCCGATGGCGGACAATCAGCTCATGAGCATGGAGCGCGACTGCGTGAAGAACCTGCACCTGGTGATGGTGCCGGGCGAGGATCGCGTCTACACCCTCTACGAGGACGACGGCGTGACCAACGACTTCAAGCAGGGCGTCTACCGCAAGACCCGGATCACCATGACCGGCACGAGCGTGGTCAAGGTCGCCTTTGCCTCCGAGGGCAGCTACCGCGACAGCGTGGAGAGCGTGAAGGTGGAAATGGTGCGTAAGGACCGCAGCCCGTTCTGGGTGGCCCTGGGCGGCGAGAAGCTTCCGCACTACCTCAACCGCAGGAAGTTCGACGCGGCGCAGACGGGCTGGTATTACAGCCAGAGCAAGCGCGCCGTGGAGATCAAGTATCCCAACCCGAAGGCCGACACGGTGCTGACGGTTTCCTTCGAGGATTTCGACCTGATCGGCATGTAACGCGGGCGCGGGGAGGACGCCCTCCCCGCGAGCCCCTGGCAATAAGGAGGAAGCAATATGCTGCTGCGAGAATTCCACTCGCTCGAAAAGACCGAAAACGGCTATCTCATTCATGGTGATGCCGCGGACGTCATGCTGGTGTTCATGACGGATGACCTGCTGCGCATCCGCGTATCCTTTGACCGTGCCTTCAGGGAAGAGAGCTACACGCTGGTTACGACAGCATGGGCGGATCGCATGGACGATCTGCTGAAGGATGAGCGCACGCGCATCACGGCGCTTGACGTGCCGGCGGAGGAGACGGCGGACACCGTCAACTTCACCACCGCGAAGGTGAAGCTCGTGCTGTGCAAGGAGCCGTTCTCCTTTACCCTCTATGACCTTGACGGCAATGTCATCCATCAGGATCTGCGCGAGCGCGCCTTCGAGCAGGATCAGATCGGCCGCCTGACGCACTTCTCCAAGACCGATCGGGAGTTCGATCACTTCTTCGGCTTCGGCGAGAAGACTGGCCACCTGGACAAGCGTGGCCGCCGCCTGCGCATGAGCCCGAAGGACGCCATCGGTCACGATCCCGAGTTTGGCGACCCGATGTATAAGCACATCCCGTTCTATATCCGCGTGAACGAGCACGACAAGCGCCCGGTCGGCCTGTTCTATCACAACAGCTACGACTGCGTGTTCGATCTGGGCCAGGAGCTCTCCGGCTACTGGGAGCGCTACACCTATTACCAGACGGACGGCGGCGACCTCGACCTGTTCCTGCTGGCTGCGCCGACGATGCCGGGCATCCTTGAGCAGTACACCATGCTGACGGGCCGCAGCGCCCTGCCCACCAAGCAGTCGCTGGGCTACTGCGCCTCGACCATGTACTATGCCGAGCTGGAGAAGGACTGCGACCAGGAGATCTACCGCGTCATCGACAAGCACGAGAAGGAAGATATTCTCATCGACAACTTCTGGCTGGCCTCCGGTTATTCCAGCGGCGAGGAGGACAACCTGCGCTATGTGTTCAACTGGAACCACAAGCGTTTCCCGGAGCCTAAGACGTTCTTTGAGGAGATGAACCGCCGCGGCATCAACGTCATCCCGAACCTGAAACCGGGCATCCTCAAGCGCCACCCGTACATGGAGCTGTTTGAGCAGAACGACGTGTTCATCAAGACGCCGGACGGCAGCGAGGATTACTATGGCCGCTGGTGGGGCGGCAAGGGACGCTTCTTCGACTTCACCAAGCCCGCCGCGCGCGAGACGTGGAAGCAGCTGCTTGAGAAGAACATCCTGGAGATGGGCACCAAGACCGTCTGGAACGACAACTGCGAGATGGACGGCGTGGAGGACCGCAACGCCCAGTGCGACTTCGAGGGCGAAAAGGGCACGATGGCGGAGCTCAAGATCCTGCACAGCAACCTGATGGCCTTCCTGGCAAAGCAGGCGATCGCGGATGTATATCCGGGCGAGCGTCCGTACATCATCAACCGTGCGGGCTACGCCGGCATCCAGCGCTATGCGCAGGTCTGGGGCGGCGACAACCTGACCGACTGGCGGACGGTGAAGTACAACATCGCGACCATCCTGGGCATGGGCCTGTCCGGCTGCGCGAACATGGGCTGTGACATCGGCGGCTTTGCCGGCCCCGCGCCGGAGGCCGAGCTGCTGCTTCGCTGGATCCAGAGCGGCATATTCCAGCCGCGCTTCACGCTCAACTCCGCCAACAACGACAACACCGTCACCCAGCCGTGGATGTACGAGGAGAACCTGCCCTACATCCGCGAGGCCTACGCGCTGCGCTACCGCATGCTGCCGTATCTGTATTCCCTCATGTACGAGGCCAACCAGAACGGCATGCCGGCGATGCGCCCGCTGTTCCTGGAGTTCCCGCAGGACGCCGCCTGCTACACCGATCAGAGCCTGACATTCATGTACGGCAGCAGCGTGCTGGTGGCCAACGTCGTGGAAAAGGGCGCGGCCGAGCGCACGCTCTACCTGCCGGCGGGCTGCACCTGGTACGACATGAACGATAACCTGCGCGCCTATGCGGGCGGGCAGACGATCAGCGTGCCCGTCGGCCCGGGCAGCATCCCGATGTTCCTGCGGGGCAGCGCCATCTTCGTCACCAGCGAGGACGTGAAGAAGATCCTGCGCGACACCTGGAAGCAGATGGACTACCTCATCGCCGCGGAGGGCGACTGCAGCTTCGTGCAGTATGACGACGACGGCCACACCGAGGATTACAAGCAGGGCGTCTACGCGAAGACCACGATCTCCGTGAAGGCGGGCGACCGCACGACCATCTCCTTCCGCCGCGAGGGCAGCTACGAGGACACCGTGGAGCGCATCACCCTGAAGCTGGTCAGCAAGAAGAAGGGCGCCTTCTGGGCGACGGTGGACGGCAAGCCTGTGACCCGCTACATCGTGCGCGACGCCTGGGAGGAGGCCGAGAGCGGCTGGTATTACAACCTGTCCGACCGCACCATCTGGCTCAAGACGCCCAAGCCGAAGAAGAACGACTTCGACATCGTGATTTCCACGGAGAAGTTCGACCTCATCGGCATGGCTGAGGATTGATTGTCCGCATGACGGACAGGAAAGGAAAAGCCTATGAAAATGACATTCCGCTGGTACGGCAAGGACAGCGACAAGATCACCCTCAAGCAGATCAGGCAGATTCCGAACTGCTCCGGTCTGATGGGCGTGCTGGATGACAAGGCTGCCGGCGAGGTCTGGGAAGAAGACGAGATCAAGGCGTACATGGACGAGGTGCACGCCGCGGGCCTGGAGTGCGAGGTCATCGAGAGTGTGAACGTCCACGAGGACATCAAGCTCGGCCTGCCCACGCGCGATCAGTATATCGAGAACTACTGCAAGTCCATCCGCAATCTGGCGAAGTACGGCGTGAAGGTCATTGTCTACAACTTCATGCCCGTGCTCGACTGGCTGCGCACCGACCTCGCCCGCGAGATCCCGGAGGACGGCTCCAACAGCCTGTACTTCGACGAGAAGGAACTCGGCGCGATGACCCCGGTGGAGATCGTCAAAAAGACCGCCGAGAACTCCAACGGCTTCACCTTGCCGGGCTGGGAGCCGGAGCGCCTGTCCCAGCTGGAGCATGTGCTCGAGCTGTACAAGGACATCGACGAGGAGAAACTACTGGAGAACTTCAAGTACTTCCTCGATGGCATCATCCCGACCTGCGAGGAGGTCGGCGTCGTGATGGCCTGCCATCCGGACGATCCGGGCTGGCCCATCTTCGGCCTGCCGCGCATCACGCACGATCAGGCGGGCTTTGACAAGATGGTGAAGCTCCACGACAGCCCCTGCAACACGCTCTGCCTGTGCACCGGTTCCCTCGGCTCCAACGTGCATAACGACATCCCGGCGATCATCCGCCACTTCGGCGAGATGGGCCGCATCGGCTGCCTGCACGTGCGCAACGTGAAGCACCTCGGCTCCGACCGCTGCTTCCGCGAGTCCAGCCATCTGTCCGCCGACGGCGATCTGGATATGTACGAGATCATGCGCGCGATCTACGAGACCTGCCCGGATACCTACATCCGTCCGGACCACGGCCGCATGATCTGGGATGAGGTCGGCCGCCCCGGCTACGGCCTGTACGACCGCGCGCTGGGCATCGCCTACCTGAACGGCCTGTGGGAGGCCATCGACAAGAACAAGAAGAGAGGCTGAGCATCATGAAGCTGACACTTTCCGGCATCAAGGACACCGCCGCGTGGGAGCAGGCCGGCATCCGCCTTCCCGCCTATGACGTGGAGGCTGTGGCGAAGAGGACGCGCGAGAACCCGGTCTGGGTACACTTCGGCGCGGGCAACATCTTCCGCATCTTCATCGGCGGCATCGCCGACAGGCTGCTCACCAGCGGCGAGATGGATCGCGGCATCACCTGCGTCGAGACGTTCGACTTCGACGTGGTGGACAAGATCTACGAGCCGTATGACAATCTCGTCCTCGCCGTCACGCTCAACGCGGACGCGACCACGGACAAGCAGGTGATCGGCTCGCTGACCGAGGCGATCAAGGCGCAGTCCGCTGACGCCGCGAGCTGGAGCCGCCTGAAGGAAATCTTCGCCAATCCGGGCCTGCAGATGATCTCCTTCACCATCACCGAGAAGGGTTACGCGCTTCGCAACGCCGTGGGCAACTTCTTCCCGTTCATTCAGGCCGACATCGACAACGGCCCGGAGAAGGCGACCTCCGCGATGGCGGTTGTCTGCGCGCTGCTTGCCCACCGCTTTGAGACCTGCAAGGCGCCGCTGGCGGTCGTGTCCATGGACAACTGCAGCCACAACGGCGAGAAGCTGCGCTCCTCCATCCTGACGATAGCACAGCAGTGGCAGGCGAAGGGCTATGTCTCGCAGGCGTTCGTCGATTACATCAGCGACGAAGCGCAGGTTTCCTTCCCGTGGAGCATGATCGACAAGATCACCCCGCGTCCGGCGGACTCCGTCTGCGAAGAGCTGACGAAGCTCGGCTGCGAGGACATCGCGCCGGTGATCACCTCCAAGCGCACCTACATCGCGCCGTTCGTCAATGCGGAGGGCCCGCAGTATCTGGTCGTGGAGGATCGCTTCCCGAACGGCCGCCCGGCGCTGGAGAAGGCCGGCGTGTACATGACCGACCGCGACACCGTCAACTGCACGGAGCGCATGAAGGTCACGACCTGCTTAAACCCCTTGCACACCGCGATGAGCATGTACGGCTGCCTGCTGGGCTACACCCGCATCTGCGAGGAAATGAAGGACGCGGACATTGTGAAGCTCATCAAGCGTCTGGGCTACGTCGAGGGCCTGCCGGTCGTCGTCGATCCGAAGATCATGAGCCCGAAGGCGTTCATCGACGAGGTCGTGGAGCAGCGCCTGCCCAACCCCTTCATGCCGGATGATCCGCGCCGCATCGCGACCGATACCTCCCAGAAGGTCGGCATCCGCTTCGGCGAGACGATCAAGAGCTACGTCGCGCAGGGCCGCGACCTCGATACGCTGGTATCCATCCCGCTGGCGATTGCCGGCTGGATGCGCTACCTGCTGGCGGTTGACGACAACCTGCAGCCGATGGAGGTCTCCGCCGATCCGATGAAGGACGAGCTGCAGAGCAAGCTCGCGGACATCGTGGCGGGCAAGCCCGAGACCTACAGGGGCCAGCTGCGTGAGATTCTGGCGAATCCGTCGATCTTCGGCAGCGATCTGTGCGCCGCCGGTCTGGCGGACCGCATCGAGCAGATGTTCGTCGAGGAGCTCGCGGGCGCGGGCGCCGTTCGCGCGACGCTGCATAAATATATCAGCGAGTAAGAGGTTCCCTCCTCACAAACATGATCAGCCGCGGCGTGAGCAGAAGCGCCGCGGCTGATCGCATTGAACAGGTTGTTCATAATCCGCGTGTTTCCCATGTTCTTCCTGCACAGGCAGAACATTTTTTGTTTCCCTCCTCTTTACAAATCAACCAAAACATGCTATGCTTTTTTGAGATGGAGATCGTTCATCTCTTCCGGTTGTACGGCAACGTCGTCGGCGCGAGTCCGGCGATATAATATCGTGAAGGAGGATTTCCCATGAAAAAGCTGCTCGCTCTGATCCTGTGCGCTGTGCTGATGCTCGGCGTCACCGCGACCTCTCTGGCCGTGAACGAGGACGTGGAAGGCAAGGTCATGATCTACACGTCCATGTACCAGTTCGTCATCGACATGATGGATGAGGCGCTGGCGCAGGAATTCCCGAACCTCGATGTCGAGTTCTTCTACGGCGGCACCGGCTCCCTGCAGACCAAGCTTGCCGGCGAGATGGAAACCGGCACCCTCGGCTGCGACATGATGCTCGTCGCCGAGCCCGCATACTCCCTGGAGCTCAAGGAGGGCGGCTGGCTGGAGCCCATGGAGGCCGACGGCGAAAAGCTGCGCTTTGACTACGACGAGGAGGGCTACTGGTATCCCGTCCGCGTCTGCAACATGGTGCTTGCCTACAATCCGGAGAAGTATGCCGCGGAAGAGCTTCCGAACAGCTTCTATGACTTCGCCAATGACGAGTCCGTCAAGGGCATGATCTCCATGGGCAACCCGCTGACCAGCGGCACCACCATGGCGGCCGTCGCCGCGCTGAGCGACAAGTACGGCTATGACTACTTCAAGGCCCTGGGCAGCAACGGCGTGATGATCGAGTCCGGCTCCACCGCGCTGGCCAAGCTGCAGACCGGCGAGTGCAAGCTCGTCATGATCCTCGAAGAGTCCGTGCTCAAGGTCCGCAAGGAAGAGGGCAGCAAGCTGGCCTGCATCTACCCGACCGACGGCAACATCATGATCCCGTCCACCGTCATGACCGTGGCGGAGGACCGCAGCGCGAACATGAATATCGAGGCCTGCCAGGCCATCACCGACTGGCTGCTGAGCGAAGCGGGCCAGAAGTACATCCTGGAGGGCTATATGCACAGCGTGTTCGCCGGCATGAAGGATGTCCCGTATGACTCCATCGACACCGACGGCCTCATCGAGACCGACATGGGCGTTGACTGGGTCCGCTGCTACACGCAGCGCGAGGAGATCCGCACGCAGTTCCAGGAAAGCGTGACTATCCCTGAGAAGAAGTAATGCAGAAAAAGCGGAGCCGCCCCGCGGCGGCTCCGTGCTCCATGTTTAGGACAACGACGGGGCGCCGTGCGCTGAAGGCGCATAGCGCCCTTCCTATTTCCCCTGATAAAGGAGTGCTGGCAGGATGAAGAATAAACCGCGGCCGCAAGCGCAGCCAGGCGACAGCCGGGAGCCTGTGATCGTCAAGACCGCACTGGTCATCGCGCTGATCGTGGGCACGCTGATGATCGCAGCGGGCGTCATGGGCATGAATGCGTTCACCGCCTCCGGGTTTGACTCAGAGGACGGCTTTGCCCACCTGTACCACATGAAGAGCGCGCTGGATACCCATTACGACGCGGCCATCGCCCCCGCGCTGGCAAGCCTGAGCGAGGAGGAACGCGCGCAGACCTGCGACAGGCTGGACGCCATGCTCCTTTCCTACTGGGCGGAGCTGACGGGCGACGAGGCCGCCGCCAAGGCCGACCTCGACGCGTTTATCGCTTCCCTGCCGCAGGGCGAACAGGAGAGCGCCACGCTCAAGCTCTTTGACGCCGCGTTCGCCGTGGATGGCCCCAAGGTCTCCTCCAAGCTCAAAAAGCAGCTCTCCGCCATGGGCGACAGCGAGCGCACCGATTTCCGCCGCACGCTGCTGCTCGCCCTCACCGACGAGCAGGCTGTTCTGCCTGATCTTGCAGTCGGCGCTGTTGAGGGCAAGGAGGGCGCCGAGCGCGAACGCATCCTGCTGCAGCTCTTCCTCGTCAGCGGCAGCACGAACAGCGAATCCGTGCCCACCGAGCTGGCCAACAGCCTCAAAAAGGCCGTGCGTAAGGACGCCGCGCGAATCGAGGCCTACAAGAAAGCCGTCGCGGGCAGCGTGGGCTTCGTCATGCAGTTCACCGTCTCCCACAGCCGTACCATCTGCATGCTTGGCGTGCTGCTGGTCATCGATGTGGTGCTGCTGTTCTTCCTGCTGGGCGCAGACCACAGCTGGCACTTTGACATGAAATGGATCATCATCCTGCTGATCATCGACTTCATGCTTCTGTTCCAGATGCTCCCGCTGATCTATCTGGTCGTCAAGGCATTCTTCCCGAACGGCTCCTTTACGCTGGAGACGTTCACGCGACTGTACACCTATCCGATGAACTGGAGCGCGCTCAAAAACACGCTCATCGCCGCCTCCGCGACGATGGTGCTGGGCACGCTCATCGCCTTCCCGCTGGCGTGGCTGGTGGGCCGCACCAACCTCTACGGCCGCAGGTTCTTCCGCAGCCTGTTCGTGCTCACCTATATGGTGCCGCCGTATGTGGGCGCAATGGCTTGGCTGCGCCTGCTCAACCCGAACGTGGGCGACATCAACGTGTTCCTGCGCTCGCTCTTCGGCATGGCGCCGGATGCAATCGGCCCGATCAACATCTACTCGCTGGGCGGTCTCATCTGGGTGCTGACCACGTTCTATTACCCTTACGCCTTCATCACGATCTCCCGCGCGATGGAGAAGATGGATCCGACGCTCGAGGAGGCCAGCCGCATCTCCGGCGCCTCCCCGCTCAAGACGCTCTTTACCGTCACGCTGCCGATGATGACGCCCTCGCTGATCGCGGGCGCGCTGCTGGTCTTCGTCTGCGCGGCCAGCTGCTACGGCATCCCCTCGATCATCGGCGCACCGGGCAAGGTGCACACCGTCACCACCCGCATCATCGAATACTACGGCCTCGGCACGCAGGGCCTCAACGACGCGACGGGGCTCGCCGTGTTCCTGATGGTCATCGCCATCATCGTGCTCTACGTCTCTGACGTCGTCATGGCAAAAAAGCAGTACATCACGGTCAGCGGCAAGTCAACCCGGCCCAACATCGTCGATCTGCGCAGCTGGCGCATCCCGCTGACGGTAATGGTCAGCCTCTTCGCCGTGCTCGTCATTCTGATTCCGTTCACCACCATCCTGACCACCTCCTTCAAGGTGGACGTGGGCAAGAGCCTGCGCGACCCCGGCAACTTCACCTTCGGCCAGTGGACGCTGATCTTCTCCCGTCAGGAGACGCTCGATTGCCTCAAGAACAGCCTGATCTTCGGCGCGGTCACAGCGACGGTGGGCATTGTCATCGCCTGCGTGATGAGTTACCTGCTCCAGCGCACGCGCATTCGCGGCCGCAAGCTGCCGGACTTCATGATCACGCTGGGCAGCGGCACGCCGTCCGTGGTCATCGCCCTCGGCCTCATCATGACGATGAAGGGCGACTTCGGCGTCAACATCTACAACACGGCGTACATCATGATCGTCGCTTACCTGATCAAGTACCTGATGATGGGCATGCGCACGGTCGTCTCCGCAATGAGCCAGATCCACGTCTCGCTCGAGGAATGCTCGCAGGTTTCCGGCGCAAGCTGGCTGCGCACGATGTTCAAAATCACCGGTCCGCTCATCTTCCCCTCCATTGCCGCGGGCTGGTTCCTGATCTTTATCCCGTCCTTCTACGAGTTGTCCATGACGACGCTGCTCTACTCCAACACCACCAAGACCATCGGCTTCCAGCTCTATGAATACTGGACGTTCACCTCGCAGCCGCAGGCCTGCGCGATGGCCTTCGGCATCCTGATCATCGTCGTGGCGCTCAACTTCGTGCTCAACAAGCTCACCAAGGGCGAGTTTTCCATCTGACCGCCGCATTGAAGGAGTGTATATACTATGGCAAGCGTAACCATTCAGAACGTCACCAAGGCATTTGGCAATTCGGTCGTGCTGGACAAGTTCAGCGCGACGTTTGAAAACGGCGAATTTGTCACCCTGCTGGGCCCCTCCGGCTGCGGCAAGACGACGATGTTGCGCATCATTGCGGGCTTTGAAAAGCCGACCTCCGGCAGCGTGCTCTTTGACGACCGCGTCGTCTCCAGCGGCAAGGTCTTCCTCCAGCCGGAAAAGCGCGACATCGGCATGGTCTTCCAGTCCTACGCCGTCTGGCCGCACATGACGGTCTTTGACAACGTGGCTTACCCGCTGACCATCAAGAAGCAGGACAAGGCAGCCATCCGCAAGAAGGTGGAGCGCGTGCTCTCCGCCGTACACCTGATTCAGTACGCCGACCGCATCCCCAGCCAGCTCTCCGGCGGCCAGCAGCAGCGCGTGGCGCTCGCCCGCGCACTGGTGGCGGAGCCGGCGCTGCTGCTGCTGGACGAGCCGCTCTCCAACCTCGACGCCAAGCTGCGTGAGAGCATGCGCTTTGAAATCAAGGAAATCCAGAAGGAATACGGCATCACGGTCGTCTACGTCACGCACGACCAGACCGAGGCCATGGCGATGAGTGACCGCATCGTCGTCATCAACCGCGGCGTAATCCAGCAGATCGGCTCCCCGCGCGAGATCTACACCACCCCGGCGAACCCGTTTGTCGCGGACTTCGTGGGCAAGATCGAGTTCCTGGAGGGCGTTGCGCGGGATGGCGTCATTGAGCTTGCAGGCTGCGGACAGACGCTCCCCTATACCGGCCCGCTGACCGGCAGCGTGATCGTGGGCATCCGTCCGGAGCAGGTGCAGTATGCCGCCGCCGGCGAGGGCGAGCTGACCGGCACGGTGCGCACACACTTCTATCTGGGCGATGTGGACGACTGCCGCGTCGATCTGGGTGATGGCAAGGCGCTTCGCGTCATCGCCGATCCGTACATGAGCATGGGCGTCGCGGCGGGCAAGCAGGTCACGCTGAAGGTCCGCAGCTTCCACGTCTTCCCAAAGGACGAGGCGGGCGACTTCCGCAAAATTCTCACCTGATCACGATGTGCGCCGGGCCGCTTCCTGCAGTCCGGCGCTCTTTCATGTATCCGGGAGCAGAAGCATCAACCGCTCTCCATTCTCCTTCAAACGCAGCCTTTCCCGCACTGCACGCGAAAAGCCGCATTTCTCAGGACGCAGGTGGAATTGCTGCACCAAACCTCTTCAGATGAAAAGCACACACCATGTACGGATTCAATCGCAGCACGGTGTGCGCTTTCCTCTTTTTCTGCTTGGCGGAAACCAAAGTCAGAAAGGCCGCCTTGATCGTTCTTGGCATATTCCGCCCCTCTGTCATGCCCGCCGCGCGTCCATCAGCGCGAAAAGCTCATCATTATTTAGATGATTCTCCATGTTGAGGATGAGCATGATCTGCGCGTCCTCCGGCGCGTCGATGAACCGGCGCTGCCACTGGTAGAAGTGCGGGCCGTCGCCGTTGTTGCGCAGCACGCCCATCAGGACGCCCATCAGCCAAGCCGACTGCTTCACGTCCGCCTGACAGTCGTTGGCGTAGAACAGATGCCACTTGCCGTGCTCCCGGTCACGCATGACGCGGTCCGCGGCAAGATACGCCGCCTTCGCCTTTCCTGCCAGGTAGAAGGCTGTCAGCCAGTCCTCCCCCATCGCCCGGAGCAGGCTGTCCATGGCATGCACGCTGCCCTGATACGTCTTCTGCAGCAGCTCCGCCTGCATGGCCACCGTATCGCGCATGAGGGTCGCGCCAGGTTCACTCATAGCCAGCATGGCGCGCCGGCAGGTGTGCAGAATAGCCGCGTAGTTCGCAGCGCCCTGCGCGCACCTTTCGCGATACCACTTCACCTGCTCCTTCAGCGTGGGCGCGTCAATCGCCCACTTCATGTCATCTGCAGGGGAAGCGGGGTTCTTCATCCACTGGGACACCAGCATACGGGCGCAATGGTTGGCAAACTGTTCGCCTGCGCGCTCGTCCTCGCGCTCGCCGTAGAACAGCGCATGGTCGTACCAGGCGTCAAAGCAGACTGCGGCTTGCTCCGCATTCTGTGCTCCGTAGTAGCGGGCGCAGTAGTCCATCAGGTGCGCCTGCGGATCCGCATCGCCGTCGCGCCAGAGCGCTGCGATCAGGTCCAGCGTGTACACATGGGGCTTGACGTTGGAGCAGTTGACGATCCAGTAATCCTTCACGCCGAGGGACAGCGCCTGCGTCAGCTCCCGGCGGACGAACGCCGGCGGATTGGGCAGCATGGTCATCTGAGAGGCTGCCTGCAAATCGTAGAACGAGGCGTGATAGTACAGGCCATGCGCGCCGGACGCGCCCTGCGCCGGCAGCGCCCGGATGCGCGGATTGTGGTTGCCCTGGCGGCGGGTGACCATCTTGCCATAGCCATTGTCCGCCCAGATCCTGATGACATCCTCCGGCAGATCCAGGTATCCTTGCCGGTAGAGCTCCATCGTCTCGCCGTAGAGGTTGGTGCAGCACGGTGCGTCGGGCAAAGCGGCCTTCACCAGATCGTACTGCCTGCGGATGAGGTCGGACATGAGCGCGCCGCGCGCTTTGGGCGTATCGTAGCGGGGATCATCCTCCCAGAACGGCCTGTCTCCCTGCCCGCGGAAGCCCAGGTTGTACACCGTCGGGCGGGACTTCTGCCTGTCCACGGCCTCCTGCCACAGGCCCTCGAAGAGATCAGGATGCTCGGTATAGGAGGGAGTCAGATCGGGATAGGCCCGCAGGAACATCCGCGCGCCGAGGGGCTCCGCGTGATGATGGGTGATGTACAGGCCGCAGTCGGCGGCAAGCGTGTCGTATTTGTGGGCATTGCGGTCCGTGCCGGGGATAACCAGGTTGCCGCCCAGGCGCAGCAGGGACTCGAAGACCATCTCCCAGGGCTTGTCCCTGCTGCCGTCGAGCGTCCACGCACTCAGCAGCACCTCGTCATTGATGAACCAGCCGCGATACCGCACGGCGCAGGGTGTCGATTCTGCCGTCCAATCCTCCGGCACGGGATATCCCGGAGCCTTCTTCAGTGGCTGATCATTCCAGAACCAGAAGGGCTCCACGCCAAGAAGATCATGGCTGATGCGGTACAGGCCGTAGACAAAGCCCAGCGCGTCGCCGGCACACACAACAAGGCATCCATCCTCCGCATGGATGCGGTAGGCCTCCGCGCTCATGCTCTCCTCGCGCAGGAGGATGGATGCGCCTGTATCGTTGCCCGGCAGGCAGCAGCTTGCAATATCCCGCAGAAGACTCATGCAGGCCCGCCTGACAGGCCCCTTTGCCGGAAGGGGAACAATGCTTGTTGAGGCTGTAATCTTCATTCTGGAATCACCTTTCCCTCTCATTTGCTTTGTATGTCCCTGGCCGCGCATGCCTGACGATACTGCAGTGAGGCCATGCCCGTATGTGCCTTGAAGCGGCGGTTGAAGCTGGAAATATCGTAATGGCCGCACTCGATGGCGACATCCTTCACCGGCAGCGAAGCGGCCAGCAGCAGCTCTTTGGCCGGCGGCATCCGCTTGCGGGTAATCATCTCCAGCGGCGTCTTTCCCCGGGATTTCCGATGGCATGTGATTGACCAGCACCATCTCGTTATACTGATTCGCAGTTAAAATGCCTAATAGAGTGCATCAGATTTTTCGCTCTGACGAAGCCGAGTGAAGTGAGGCGTTACTCACGGTACGTTGAACGGAACAAGGCAAAGTCAGAGCGGAAAAGATGGTGCGCGGATCAGGCCAATCTAACAAGTATTGTTATAACAATATATATTATTGGGCATAATCGCTCCCATCCGAGAGAGAGAATCGTGGGCATGAACAAACAAAACAAAAACGGACAGATCTCCGACCAACAGGCATGAACTGTCCGTTTCCAATTCGAGTTTCAAATGCCGCATGGATAATCGGAGAGATTGTCCGGCTGAGGCTGGGCCTGATCGATCATCTGCGCAAGTGTCACAGAGGAAAGGTATTCCTGCACAACCCTGTCAAGCCCCTCCCATGCGGAAAGGCTCATGCAGAAGGGCGCGCGGGCGCAGCGGTTCGGCGTACACTCCAGGCACGCAACGGCATGAAGCGAATCCTCGACGCTTCGCAGGATATCCAGCAAGGTCACCTCGCCCGGCGAAACGAGCAGCCGATAGCCGCCCTCCTTGCCCCGCTTGATGCCCAGAATACCGGCGGCGGACAGATGAGCGGTAAAGGTCTCCATGTATTTCTTGGAAATCTGCTGGCGCATCGACACATCCTTCATGGGCACATAGCCATCCCCGTGATGGGTAGCGATGTCCAGAAGCATTCGTGTGGCGTAGCGGCCTTTTGTGGGAATCAGCATGATGATTCATCCCCTATGTCTATCATTATAGTGTTTTATGCCGAATTAATCAAGACCCGGCCGACAGACTGGAGACAGTCCGTTCAAAGGCAAACGACGCGCAGAAGCAGCATGTACACGCCGGTGCCCAGGATGATGCTCAAAAAGGTCTTATGCTTCCATTTGTAGCTTGCCGCGACGGTCAGAACAGCCGCTGCAGCGGGTAAGCCTGTGCCCACCATGTCACTTTTCACATGGCGAAGACAGTAAACAATCAGCACCGCCATCATAGCTGAAGGAAGCGTACCGCCCAGCCGGGCAAGCCATTTCGGCATTCCCTTCCGTTCACGGAAAAGGAAGAAGGGAAGCGCCCTCAGCGCATAGGTGATGCCTGCCGAAAGCAGCACAGAGATGAGAAAATATGCGGTCAACCTCTTTGATCTCCCTTCTCAGTCTGCTGATGAAGCAGTACCAGCAGCGCAGAAACGATCAGCAGCGCAGGCAAAATGAACCGGTTTTCTCCAAATACCAGCAGACAGACGACGCCAACTGCCAGACCGATGACGGCGGGCACATGCAACCTCCCCTGCTCCCACTGATCCATGAAGATGATCACAAACAGCGCCGTCATGCAGAAGTCGATTCCCTCCGGTACAGCAGGCAGCAGCTGTCCTAAAACGCCGCCCAGAACAGCACCAAGCATCCAGCTGCATCTTGCAAAGACCGCTACCCAGAACATGACCTCGCGCCTGTCCCCATCCGGAAGGTTCAGCGTGCAGTTGACTGCGTAGGTTTCATCTGTCATGGTGTGAATCATGTAGGCCTTTCTGCAACCCATTTCTGAAAGTCACCGACAAAGCTCAGGCTGTAGAAGGCTTGTCTGCTGTTCATGCCCGCCCCCAGAGCGCGGCATGCAGCCCGGACGGCAGACGCAGGCGAATCCGCCGCAGCAGCCTGAACACGCCCAGCATATTCAGCGCCATCACCAGCATGGCCAGACCAGCCAGCACAGCGACGGCTCCCGTCTTCTTTCCGGGAACAAGCGCAACCACCAGCAGGGCACCTGCCACCGCAATCGCAGCGGCTGCGGGCAGAATCCATTTCTTTTTCATCATGTTTCCTCCTTGTCAGTGGTTCTGGACGGTCTGCAGGAAGGCCCTCGCGCGTTCTGTCCTAGGCTGCGCAAAGAACTTCTCCGGCTCGCCCTCCTCAAATGATCACCCCGCCGTCCATGAAGATCACCCGGTCGGCCACCCGCCGGGCAAAGCTCATCTCGTGCGTGACGACCAGCATCCATTCTGACAGCGGACATCGGCCGCACACCGATCCGATTCGAACCACATCCATTCACCTCACTCAATAAACAGCGCCCGCATGATTTGGCCTCTGCCTTCACCTGCAGGCGCATGTTTCCGCGAGAAAGTAAAAGCAGGTGCGCATCGCCCCTGCTTCACAAATGAACCGTTCCGCTTACGGGTGCAAGGAGAGCGTGACCGCAGGCCGACACATCGACATGGAACACATCTGCATCATGCACAGCTTCACGACGATCCCTCCTCTCTTTGAATGAAGCAATTATACCCCCCTTAATCTATTTTGTTAATAGACTTTAAAGCATTCCCTTTTCGCAACCTGACTGAGAACTGAAGTGGTAAACTAAAATTGGACACGTAGGGGGTAGAAACTGGACACGAAAAACGGTATTCTGTAATGGGCACTGACGAAGTGGACAGGAGGAACACCAATGAAGTACACAAAGGAGCAAAGATTGGACATAGGCCGGAGAATCTATGAAGGAGAGATCAGTCGATACGATGCAACTGTGGAATATCCTGATACAGCTTTGTGGAGACAAACCATGCGTGCACGCGTCTGGATCCCTTTGCAAAGCACAGCGCTGTAAGAAGATACAGCGGCACGGTCGGCAGCAGCGGCACACATGTGCCGATCGTGCCTATCACAGCGCAAATCCATCCGATGGATACATACACAATCCTGCTCATCGCTTCACCATATACTCAAGACCTATCGGCTCTCTTACTTCTTTCTCTTGGGATTGGCAGGGAACCAGCCCTTCTGGACGCGCTTTTCCTGCTCAAACAGCTCCAGAATGCTCCACCAGCTGCTCATGCCGATCACAGCCAGCGCAGAGCTAAGGATCACCTGCTCAACCAGAACCGAAATCACCATCAGCACAATACCGGCCACCAGAAAGACCGGCCAGCAGGACTTGGTAAAATGGTATTCTGCCTTGATCACAATGGGATGAAACACGCCGATGGACAGAAACGAAATGAGACCGATCAGAATTCCTGTGAAATGCATCATTCATTCTCCTCTTAAGATGTTTTGCTGAAATGAAAAAATGTAGTTCCCTTTTCCTCAATCACGCGGGTTCGTATATCAAAAACCCTGTCAAGCATGCCGGATGCAATCAGCTCCTGCGTCGATCCGGTACAGATCACCCTTCCCTGCTCCAGCAGGATCAGATGATCGGAATACTGCAGCGCCAGTTCCAGATCGTGCAGCACCATGACAATGGTCTTGCCTGCAGCGTTGAGCTGCCGGATCAGGTCCATAATCTCAAAGCGGACGCTGATATCCAGGCTCGCGGTCGGCTCATCCAGAAACAGAGCCTGCGTATCCTGCGCAAGCGCCATGGCGATATACGCTCTTTGCTGCTGGCCGCCGGAAAGCGCGTTGACCATCCTGTCCTGCAAGGCTTCCATTTTTACCTGTGCAAGCGCCTCATCAATGCAGCGCTCATCCTCACGGCTCAGCACCTGCATGGCTTTTTGATGCGGATAGCGTCCATAGGACACCAGATCGCGCACCGTCACGGCAGGCGGCTGATTGCTCTGTCCCAACCGCGCCACGCATCTGGCGAGCTCTTTTTGCCGCATAGCCCCAATATCCTGCCCATCAAGCAGCACCTGTCCGGCGGAGGGCCTCAGGATTCGGCAGGCGGCCTTCATCAGCGTACTCTTTCCGCTGCCGTTCGGTCCGAGAATGGTCGTCACCTTGCCGGCAGGAAACCGGACGCTGACGTCGCACAGCGCCTGCGCCTGCCCGGGATAGGCGAAGCTGATCCCCTTGAGTTCAATCATGCTGATTCCTCTTGCTGCGAATAATCAAGTACACAAAAAATGGTCCACCGATAAATGAAAGCAAAATGCCGACCGGCAGCTCATACGGCGAAAACGCCGTTCTGGCTATCAGATCGCAAAGCGCAACAAACGCCGCGCCTCCCAGCGCGCAGCAGGGCACGAGCCTGCAATTGTCGTGACCGACCAAAAAGCGAAACACATGCGGCACAATCAAGCCGACAAAGCCAACCATGCCCGCAAAGCTGACCGCTGCGCCAACCAGAACGGCCGCCGTCAGGATCAAGAGAAAGCGCGTCCTGCCCACGGACATGCCCAGCGACCGGGCCGTGTCCTCGCCCAGCGCCATGATGTTCATATCCCGGCGCATCAGCATCGCGCCGATGAGACCAAGAAGGATATATCCGCAGGCAAAATGCAGCCTCTTCATCGTCACGGCGGACAGCCCGCCCACCAGGAACGTGCTTGCGCCGATATAGGCGTCCGGATAGAGAATCATGATGCAGTTCATGCCCGCACCCAGCACGCTGCTCATCGCCACGCCGGCCAGCACCAGCGTGAGGCGCGATACACCGCTCCCCTTCGCCAGGGCGAACACAACAAGCGCCGTAAACAGCGCGCCCAGAAACGCAGCCAACGGCAGCACATGCTCCATCGCCGGAAACAGCGCCGAGCACAGCAGCACAAACAGGCCTGCGCCGTTGTTCACGCCGATCGTATTCGGGCTCGCCAGCGGATTGTGAAGTACCGCCTGCAGGATCGCGCCTGCAACCGCCAGCGCGCTGCCGGCCATCACCGCACCCAGCACCCTGGGGAGCCTGCTGTAGAGCATGATGCGATAGGCAGCAGACTGCTTATCCCCGCAGGCAATCGCCCTTAATACCTCCATGGGCGAAACACTGCTTGAGCCCAGACACAGCCCCAGCAGCACCGATACCGCCAGCAGCAGCGCAAGCCCCCACGGGAGCATCGCGCCCTTTTTTCTTTTTCTTGGCAACATCCGATCACCCGTGCTTACTCATCATTCGCGCCGTCAAGCAGGCCGGAAAGATATGCGTAGCTTTCCGCCCATCGCGCATTGGGCTTATAGACAAATTTTTCGCCCGGCAGCAGGAGATAGCGATCGTTTATCACGGCCGAAAGGCCGTTCCACGCCGGATTGCTCTCCACGCTCTTCTCAAGATTCCGCCTGAGCGCCTCTTCATCATTGCCCATCGGAATGACGAGGATGTAGTCCGGATCGATCTCGATGACCTTCTCGATGCTGAAATCCTTGAGAAGACTCGGATAGTCATTCAGAATATTGCGCCAACCCAGCTGGGCAAGCATCCGGCCTGTCATCGTGTCCGCGCCCTGCGGGCGGATGCCGCCGGAATAGGTGATCATCAGCAGCACGCTCGGACCATCCTGCACCGCACTTTCGCTGAGGATCTGATCGATCTGTGCCTGAACGGCAGCGCCGTTTTTCTCATACGCCTGCGCATCACCCGTGATCTGCGTGCAGATGCGGAGCATATCCAGATAGTCCTCAAAGTGTGTCACCTTGAAATAGGCTGCAGGAATCCCAGCCGCAGCAAGGCTGTCCTTGAGCGCCACATGGCTGCCCGTGCGCACGGTGTCGCTTGAGAGAATCACCAGATCAGGATTCAGGCTGAGAATCTGTTCCATATTGGGGCTTTGATACGTGCCGACACTCACAACATGCTCGGGAATACCCAGATCGCGATGATCCGTCGTATCCACAGCCGTGCCGACCAGCGTATCCCCGCCACCGGCAAGCAGCCAGATCTCAGCAAAGCTGCCCATCAGCGTCACCACGCGCTGAGGATGATCCACCGTGATCTCCTGACCCAACGCATCGGTAAACGTCATCGCCCGCGCACTGGCACAGGATACGCAGAGCGCCAGACACAGCATCATTCCCGCCGCCTTTTTCAGCATCCGCATGGCCCATTCTCCCCTCTTGTCATCCGTTGGTTTTTGCAATGCTGTCGGCGATGCCGCCGACAGCGTGCTGGTGTCACTTCAGGAACTTCTGGCCGTAGGCACAGTAGCTGTCTTCCTGCAGAATATCGCCGTCGTGATAATATGCCGAGCGAGCGCGGCAGCCGCCGCACACATTCTTATAGCCGCACTTGCCGCAGGCGCCCTTGTATGCCTGCGTGCGCAGGGTATTGAAGACCTCGCTGTCCTTCCAGATCTCATCAAACGGCCTTTCGCGCACGTCGCCTGCCTCCTCGACCATATACGCGCAGGGACGCACTTTGCCCACCGGGCTGATGATACAGTACGTCAGGCCGGCCAGGCAGCCGCGGGAGAAGCGCGGGCTGACGTCCACGCCCACCTGCTTGGCCACGCGCGTGAACTGCGGCGCACAGGTCGGCTTGATGTCAATTTTTACCTGCTTCTGCTTTTCCATGATGCTGCGCAGCAGCTCCTCGTACTCCTGCACCTCAACCGCCGTCTCCTCGATCATCACGCCGCGGCCAACCGGAATCAGGAAGAAGATATACTCCGCCATCGCGCCCTTTTCAACCGCGAAATCGATCACGTCGAGAATCTCGGACTTGTTCCAATCCATGATCGTCGTGTGAATCTGGAACGGCAGTCCGACTGCGCGGCAGTTTTCCATGCCCTGCACGGTGCGCTCAAAGGCATGCGGATCGCCGCGGAAGGCGTTGTGCTTTTCCTCATTGAGGCTGTCCAGGCTGATGCCCATGGCCATCGCGCCGCAGTCCTTGAGCTTCTGCGCAACCTCGCGGGTGATCATCATTCCGTTGGTGCCGAACACCGGGCGCAGCCCCTTCGACGCCGCATATGCGACCAATTCAAAGATATCCGGGCGCATCAGCGGCTCACCGCCGCTGAAGATCATAATCTTGAAGCCCGCGCGGGCAATCTCATCGATCAGCTTCTTGCCTTCCTCGGTGCTCAGTTCCGCTTCCTTGGCGTTGCCGGCGTCCTGATAGCAGTGGCTGCACTTCAGGTTGCAGCGGTTCGTCGTCATCCATGAAACGATCACAGGGTTTTCCTCCTTGCAGACCGGTCATGCCGATCCTTCTATTCATTCGTTGATTCTGATTACACCGCGTAGGAATGCAGGCCCGGCAGCAGCTTGTTAACGCCGGCGAAGGTGAAGAGCACGCAGAATACCGCAATCACCGCAAACCACGCCATCCTCTTGCCCTGCCACTTCATCCTCATGCGCTGATGCAGATAGATCGCGTAGAGAATCCATGTGATCAGCGCCCATGTCTCCTTCGGATCCCAGCTCCACCAGCGGCTCCACGCCTGCTCCGCCCAGATCGCACCGGAGAGGATCACCACCGTCAGCAGCAGAAAGCCCAGGCTGATCAGACGGTAGGTCATATAGTCCGTCTGGCGCATGCGCGTCTCGTCCTCGCTGTGACCCTTTTTGAGCTGCATGAGGTAATACGCGCCAAGGCCGCCCGCGATCGCAAACGATGCATACGAGAACGTCGCCGAACCGATATGCAGCACAAACCACGTGCTGCGCAGCGCCGGCATCAGCTCCTTGATCTCCATCGGCTGGAACGCCGCATAGGAGAGCACCAGGAACGCCACCGGCATGCTCACCGTCATGATCCATTCCTGACGCAGCTTGGCGTAAAGCACGATGCCTATGATCGCCGCCGACCACGCAAAGCCGGAAGCAAACTCAAACTGATTGGCCAGCGGCACGCGGCCTGCGACGATGCCGCGCCAGATCGTGAACACAGTCTGCGCGGCGAAGGCCGCAGTAAAAATGCCTCTCGCCGCGCGCGTGAGCTTCGTTTTGCCCATCATCGCGCCGACGGACTGAAACATCGTCGCCGCAAAGTACGCGACAACAGACGCAAAGAACAGAATCTCCATTACGCTTCCTCCTTGAGCAGGGCCTCCAGTTCGATCATCAGGCCCGTTTGGGTCTTCGGGCTGAGCACGGCATATCCGCTTTCCGTCACCTTCACAGCAACAGGCACCATGAAGAAGCACAGATACAGCGCCGCAACGATCAGCACGAATGTGGCATAGAGCATGCCGAGAATCTCCGTATGCATGTGCTTGATACGCAGGCCCGGATAGCTGACCGGATCAAGGAGCGTGAAGCTCACATCACCGATGGTCAGCGTTTCATCCGGGAAGGCAAGCACCGGCGTCGTCACGCCGCCTGATACGGAAAGGACATCGTACACCGGATCCTCATATGCGCCGGACGTACTCGTCACCAGCATAACGCTGCCGTCCTCGGCCTGCACATAGCCCGGATAGAGCGCCTGGAAGAACATGCCGTTTCTGCCGTCGAGCGTCAGGAAGCAGCTTTCGGTCAGCAGCATATCCTCCTCGATGCCATTCGTCAGATTGGCGATGCGCACAGCGCCCGCCGTACCGTAGGTTTGCTGATAGATCTTATAGCCGTTAAAGCTGAGCGGTTCATTGACGCGGATCTCCTGCTGCTTCTGGCGCTTGCCATCGGCAGACGCCGCCGTCAGCACGCTCGCATAGTCAAGCGTGCCCGTCTCATCCTCAATCTGGAAGCGCTCCACGGTGATCATCGTGCCGTCCTCGAGCGTCAGCGTTTCGCCCGGCATGACCACCTGGTCGCGCACGTCCGCCGTCATCACGGCCGCAGCGCCGATAATCAGGATAAGCAGAAAGGAAAGATGCGTCAGGAACGAGCCATAAAAGCCGGCCATGTTCTTTGTATAAACCCTGTCTCCGTCCTTCTCTTCGCAGCGGTAGTGCCGCTTCTCAAAGAAGGCACAGAGCTTCTTTGCCTGCTCTTCTTCAAGCGGCTCAAGCGCGCTTGCCCTGTGCGCCTGCCCCCTGAGCGCGGCAGCCGCGCGGATGGTTCTGGACAGGCGAACGATGGAACACAGCGTCAGATTCAGGCACAGCGCCGCCATCAGCACGATGAAATACGGGGCAGAAAATACATCGTCAAGTCCCAGCGCCATGATCAGCTGAGCCGCGTCTGCACCGTAGCGGCGCACATAGTCCATCGCCTCTCCCTGCTGCACGATCAGGGAGCCTGCCACAGAGCAGGCGATGACCAGCACCAGCAGAATCATGCCGAACTTCATGGAACGCAAAAATCCGATCACCTTTTTCAAGATTCTGCTCTCCTTTTATGACTTTAGTTTTTTTGACTATCCAAGATTGCCGCCGAAGCAGCCTTGTGATTTCTCACGCTCCGGCGGCTTAAGGTTTTACAGCTTGATCAGAGTCAGCGCTTCGTCAATCAGCGCTTCAGCCTTATCCAGGCACTCCGTGGTCAGCCTGGAATTGTGCGCGCCTTCGCTGTTCTCAACAAAGACGAAATCCCAGTAGAACTGGCCCTTGCGGTTGAGCTGACGGATCGCATCGAGCTCTTCCTCGGTGTAAGTGCCCGCGGCCACAGCGTCAGCAAGCTGATTGGTCAGGGTCTCCAGCTTGGTGCCGATAGCGACGGTGCGCTCTTCGGCCTTGGCCTGAATGCCCTTGACGAAGCCGGACAGATCCGGATGGCAGGCCGCGCAGCTCGCCTGAATGGACTCGCTGGCAAGCGGGCTCACCCAATAGTGGCTGGTGTAGGTCTCACCGGCAGCATTGGTCGCCTTCTCCATGTGGCAATCCGCACAGGAGAACTGGGACGCATGCACGCTGCCCTTGCCCATGTAGGTTTCGAATTCCGGATGCTGCACCTTGATCTGCTTGACGCCGGTGCGCGGATTGGTGTAATCCGCAAACTGCATCTCCTCGAAGTACTCGAGGATCGCGTCCGGATGCATGGCGGCCATGCTGTCGTACGGCAGCGTGACGGCCTTGGTCTCCGGAGCGAAGTAGTACTCAACGTGGCACTGCGCACAGGACGCAGTCTCCGCATTGAGGCCCGCCAGCTCCTCACCCATGGCGTCCGCCAGATAGGTGTGGGTCACGACGAGCTCATTGCCGGTGTTCGCATGGCAGTTGTAGCAGCTCACGCTCTCGTTCACCTCAGCGAGCATGTCCTCAAACGGGATCTGATACGCGCTGACGCCTTCGTTGTTCACCTTGGCGGTGAAGTCCGGGGTCTTACAGGTGAAACAGTTAGCCAGAGCATGCGGACGGCCCGTGCTGGTCACGTCCTGCACGGTGTAGTAGTGACCACGGGCGCTGCCATAGAACTTGTTGAAGGCCATTCCCTCGTACACGGTAGCGATCATCGGATACTCTTCGACATGGTCGATGATATCCTTGTTTTCCGCGTTCTTTTCATAAGAAGCGTAAACGTCCGGGTACGTCTCGGCCCAGTCAGCCGCCTTGATCACGGTGACGCCCGTACCCGTCTGGGTCGCGGTCGCCGCCTGCGCGGATACGCAGACCGTCACGATCATCAGCATGCACAGAGCCAGCATGAGGATTTTCTTCATAATCTATGAACTCCCCTTTCTTGCGTGGACGGCGAAGGCCGCGCCGCCCTGTATTTTCAATACGCCGCCCGCTTACGCGGAAGGCATAATGAAAATCATGTCCTGTCATTTCGCCGGAATCCGACAAAACTTTAACTTGACATACAGCATAGATTATACGATAATACCAAATATAAAGCTGTTCGAATTCAAACATGTTAAGAGGGTTTTATGAAAAAATATATCCATGCTCTGACAAAATGTCCTGTTTTTTCCGGTATCAATGAGGAAAACCTTCTCGTGATGCTCACTTGCATGGATCCGCAGATCTGCCGCTATTCAAAGAATCAGCCTGTACTGCGCGCAGGCGATCCCGCAAGATATATGGGTATCGTTCTCAGCGGCCGCGTGCAGGTGATCCGCGACGCTGTGTGCGGCAGCCGCAGCATCATTGCTGACTTTGGTCCGCTTCAGGTCTTCGGCGCGGCATTCGCCTGCTCTTTCATTGATGCGCTTCCCGTGAGCGTCATGGCAGCCGCCGACAGCGAAATCATGCTGATTGACTGCCGGCGGATCATGACCACATGCTCAAACACCTGCGCTTTCCATGCGAAAATGATTGCCAATCTGCTCAGGAATGTCTGTGAACGCAATGTCCTTTTCAATCAGAAACTGGAAATCGTCACCAAGCGCACCACCCGCGAAAAGCTCCTTGCTTTCTTTGACGGCTTCGTCCATCAGGCCGGATCTCTGCGTTTTTCAATTCCCTATAACCGCCAGCAGCTCGCCGATTATCTGGGCGTGAGCCGCTGCGCTATGGTCACTGAGATGACCAGAATGAAGGAAGATGGCCTGATCGATTTCAGAGGAAACGAATTTGAGATTTTTCTGACTACACAGACAAAATAGAAAATGCAAAAAGCTTTCGCCTCTCTTTCCAGTGAGTAGCGAAAGCTGTTTCTGTTTTCGACAATATTGATATTTCCGGGATTATACTAATTCGCAGTTAAAATGCCTAATAGAGTGCATCAGGTTTTTCGCCCTGACGAAGCCGAGTGAAGTGAGGCGTTACTTAAGGTACGTTGAACGAAACAAGGCAAAGTCAGAGCGGAAAAGATGGTGCGCGGATTAGGCAATTTTAACAAGAATTAGTATTACACCGCGTAGGAATACAGGCCCGGCAGCAGCTTATTGACGCCAGCGAAGGTGAAGAGCACACAGAATACTGCAATCACCGCAAACCACGCCATCCTCTTGCCCTTCCAATTCATTCTCATCCTCTGATGCAGATAAACCGCGTATAGAATTGAAAAGTAATTCTCATTTTAAACATTCCATAGTAGTGAAAACAGAAATGTGTGGAGAATGATTCATCCATTCTATTTTCGTGGGAATAAAGCGTTTGCAAAACGCGCAGCCGCATGGGTTCACCGTGCGTTCACAAAGGGGATTTGAGACGCTGATAGGATTTCGTGATCGACACCGTCCCAGCGTCGAAATCGAAATCAGCAGGCGTCAGCGCCAGCAGCTCACCCTCTCGGATGCCGCACCAGTAGAGCATTTCAAAGGCGTAGTAGGAGATGGGCTTGTCCATCATCGCCTCTGAAAACCTCATATACTCGTCCTTCGTCCAGAAGAGCATTTCCCGGCGTTCTTCTGTGCCCATGTTCCCGGCACGCTGCGCGGGATTAACCATCAGCCCATAATATCTGATCGCATGATTGAAGATTGCGCTCAGCTGGTTATGCACCGTCTTGAGATACGTTGAGGAAAAAGGACGGCCTTTGGAATTGCCTGAGCGCGCAGAGCAGAGCAAAGACTTTGAGATTGATGACCTGCTCCCCTGGTCAGAAGAAATGAAGTCGTGGTTCTCGGCAGTGTGAGTGCCGGGAATCACGACTTTTTGTATCGGGGAATTATTGAGCGGTTACTCTGGTTCTAACCTCCACCGGTTGAGTCGGTAGTTGTACTTTTGGACAACAGTAAAAAATGCGACAGAGCGCTAAGCATTAAATTCCTTAACATCTGTCGCATTTTTATTTGGGAAGTAAATACATTATGGAGTTTAGTTCATTGGCAATTCACCGGGCTGGGCAGAAAAATCTTTGAGAACCAGAGCACCTAATGTACCATTTGCAAATTCAAACGAAAATGCAAGACCTTCTTCATTATAGTGCAGGAATCTTATGCAGTGCTCTTTCTGCAGCAGTTTCAACAGCTTCTCTGCTTTTTCTTTCCGTTCTTCGAGTGAAGCATCCTCATACTCTTTGCTGTTCAATAGCGAATTGATCTGTTTCTGGGCAGTATCCGCCTTTTGATCACCGTTCTTTCCTATATCCAGCGCAAAGCAAGCCATAGAGCATCCGGCTACTCCTACAAGAATGATGATCAAACAAACTACAATTATTCGGTTCATAATCATTGGATTCTTACATTATCGATCAAACAGGCAGAATCATAGATTCTATCGCCAACATCATAAATAATGAAGCTCAATGTAACCACTTTATTGCTGAGTGCAGAAACATCGATACTTACCGTAGTCCAGCCCGTATGGTAGGTTGTATGATCACCACCAACAAAGTCAATATTCTTTACCAAGGACCACTCAGACGAGTTGATCGATTCATAGATCTGATTGTGATGTACCTGAGATCCGCGGGTAAGCTGCACGGCGAAAGCATCATTGAATACGCTTCCAACGTATTCCATTGGCTCCTCAGAAACGAAATCATAGGTAAAGGTCAGCTTTTTCGCACCCTGAGGTACACGGAAGGTCTGATAGAGAATCGAGCCTTCGGTGCCATTGCCAAACTGCGCATCATTCTGAGAACCAATTCCCGTGCTGATGAATGCTGCGCGTATACCATTGGAGCTTTTCGTGATAAGATTTCCAAGGCTCATCAGGTTCCGAACATCGCCCATGCTCTCCCAGTATAGGGGAGTCGTGGAGAACATGCTGATCTTTTCAAAATTACCATTCTTCAAGCCATCAACTAGTCGTGCATTGTCATCGCCTTTCAAAACAGGATAGGCAACATGTTCATTTGCGTTATATTTCTCTTTATTCGCGGCATAGTATTGTTGCAGAGTTGTAGAATGTGTTGAATTGTACCAGATCTCGTGATTGGCACCAAACGCCGCAATCGCATGATTGTATGCAGCTCTGGATGTATCCCCTTCAATCAGCCGATTAACATAATCATACATGATTCCGCGGCTGTAATCAGCAAAAACAGAATTGTGGAATCCAATATACCCCTTGGCAGAATGATTAATGAATGCATTGGCCATGCTGTAGTCATATTTAGAAGAATTGCTGCCCTTGCCGTGGCCCAATGCCTGGCAGCACTCTGAAAAAATGAATGTATTGGAGAAGTCACTGCCTGTATACTGCTCTTCTATGAACCTGGGAAGCAACCAATAACGACCATTGACATTAGCAATCTGCTTATCCTTCAGTTCGGCATCATATGCGCTGTTTTTGCCTTCCGTTGCGATTTCTGCCAGGCAAATAGCAGGGGTCTCACTCAGCCACAGGAATCCGTGCCGATACGTTCCCCCGTGAGTCGAGATGGAGACAACATTATATTCATCCAATTTCTTATAATCTTCAACAGTTGGGTTAACAATCAAAGTCGTGTCAAGCCCGGCGGCATCCCATGCCGATTTCGCAGTTTCATAAAAAGTGGTTCTATACGCAATCATGTTCGGTTTTGTTTCAAATGTGGGGAAGGAGTTGAGAATGACGGCTTTCCCCAGTTCATCGTTTTCATCTGAATTGAATGCCATGAGCATGGGCATACTATCCGCGGCAGGAACATTATAAACGTCGTAACTATCGATGGCTTCTTGACGCTGGGAGTCGTTTCCGTTCATGTCAGGATTGAGGTTCCCATACATGACACCGCCGAGAATTTCTTCCGGATATGCAAAGGAAATGAGCTGCAAATCTTTATGAACTTCAATAGAGTCGGCTTCAACCTGACCACTGGCAACGAATTTCTGAAGCATCTTCTCAACGATTTTCGCCTTTTGATCGTCATCCTGTTCCATAAAGTCTTTATCATTCAGCAAACTGACGATACTGGCGTTAACCGCATCCATTGCCTTCAAAGTGGAGCTCGAGATCGGCGTATAGTACGAGACAATGATCTCATTCGAAACACTGGAACCGAGCCTTGCCACAAAAGCAAGGTCAACATCGCTCGTTACATGCGCATTTACTGCAGCACTGTAAATGTTGTCGCCTGCAATATCATCTGCGCCTTCACCATCGTCAAACATCTGAACACTTGTGTTCAGATTACCTGCTTCTCCATAGAACAGATCAATAGAAGGAACGGTCGTATTGGTTTCCAGATACAGAATCAGGTCATCATCGCCCTTACCAATCGTTACCACATTGTGATTGGCGTGCAGCTGGAAATAATCTCCAACAGCATAGCTCAAAAGGTACGATACACTCGCGTTCACTTCAACCGGAACGCCATCAACAAGCACCGTTTCATGAAGATCAACGTTGAAGACTTGACCATTTCCATCTGCGCTTGCCACCGTCGGCACTACAGCAGTGCTTACCAAAATGACACAAAGAATCATGGACAAGATACGTTTTGTCCGTTTGGCCCTCACGAAGACAACGATCAAACACAGAAGACACACGCTTGCAAATACAACCCACAGGAACAGTTGACTATCATCGCCAGTTTGTGGAAGATTAACGTATCCTGTAGCATAGTTTGCAGTAATCGTTGAGGATTTGCCGCCCTGGATAATCCCCACATTTTTAGACACATCCGAACCGTGAACTAATGATTTTCCTTCGGGAACCGAAAGCTTCATTTCAACAGATTCGATAGCACTGGAATTCGTGTTCTTTACCGTCAGAACGGCTACGATTTCCTCATCTATGGTATATTCTGTTTTATTTGTGGTCAGTGAGACTTCAACACCATTGGAAAAATCGGTTGCTGCAAAGCAACTTGACGCTATGCAAATATAGACTAGCGTCAGTAAGACAACGAAAACTCTTTTCATAACAGTATTTCTCCTCCTTTTTTCACAGCAAATGCGCTATCATGTATCTCCAATATGTCTTCCTATATCTTATTTTCTCCTTGATTCATCCAGTATTCTGCTGTTTGCTCAGCGCCTTTCCTTATCATCAAATGACATTCAGGAAATTCTAGCTTTTCTCCTCCACGAAAAGCGTTGCCTTAACGCTGTCTCTGGATACCGTCGCCGTCCATGCGGACAGCGCGAGCGCTTTGCTCATCCGGTATACGGGCGTCATCAATGCCAGAATTGTTCGTTTTATCCATATCCCCCCAATCCCACACGTTATCCAATCCTGCACGTTATCCAATCCCGCACGTTATAATACTAACGTTTATTTTACTCTGCTTACCCGTCGTCTGTCCATCGTTTTTTGTCCACATAAGTGTGTATTTTTGTCATATTCACACAATCCATCCACATTTTGGTGTATGATAACATGCGGAGGGGATAACAATGGATATTGTCGATCTATTTCAGCAGATTCTGGCGTCTCATCATCTCTCGCAGCGAGCGGTCTGCGGCATGCTCGGATTTACTTCCGCCAATCAGATGACCCGTATCCTTAAACGACAGGTCAGCCATAAGTACTTGGTGAAGTTCGGAAATCTTCTGCTCGAACACAGGCAGGAGCTTGGCTTGACTGACAGAGAGACGGCTGATTTACAAGCCTGCTGTATGTCAATAAACCTGAACACCGACGACGAAACAGCTGCGAGCATTTTCTTCAGCGCCATCAGCAGGCCAACTGATTCAAGAAAAGAAGCTGACATAGCCCTCTATGATGCAGAGTGGACATCTATGGGTTCACTGAAATCCGCCTTTCACGATGCTGTCAGTCTGAGTCTTTCCATCGTTAGCTGTCTGAACCTGCCACTTTGCAGCATTCTCGATGCATGGGAAACGCATTGCATCTTGAATGTCGAATACTATCATCCTGAAGGAAAGAGAAACGCTCTGAGCGCACAATACCTGCGCAGCATCTGGCCCTTTTTGCACAAGCCCTGGTTCCATCCTTATTGCGTCAAGCGAAGACAGAACGTCGCCTGTGATGGTCTGATCCACGCTGATGTTGCATTGATAGACGCAGAATTCTCCGAGGGCGAGCGCAAAAGCTACATGCTGGTACCGCAGTCTGAACACGCTGCCGTCTTGCTGCCCTTTCCAGAGCATCATTTGCCCTTTCAGCGAATCCTGTTTCCTCAGCATGACACCATCTATCCTCTCGAAATTCCTCAGCAAAATGAGGAGAACTACATACAATACCTCCGATACTTACAGAATCTGGAGCGTAACCACGAGGCTTTTCTCATCAAAGCTGATATGTGCCTGAACATGATTCCCGCAGAAATTCAGCTCCGCGCTCTTCAGGAAGGGCCAATGAGCAGTTATCCCGGCATCGAAGAAACTCTCGCGCCGATGTACGCCATTGAGAAGGAACGCTATGAGAATAATCGCAACAAGAAAAAGTATCAGTACTATCTGCACACTTACGATGGCCTTCTGAGATTTATGGAAACCGGTATCGAGTCCGATCATTTCTGGGGCTTCCGGCCATTTACGCCTGAAGAACGCTATCAAATCCTTTCCGAATTGTACAATCGTGCGGCCAATTCTCCATATACACATCTGTTTTTCTTAAAGCCCGGAATTCATCTGATTCCCGACGAAATTGGGTGGTATGAAGATCGGGGAATCTGCTTTCTTCTTCCGCAAACACACTATGACATTGAACACGGGCACTCAGAACTGCTTTTTCAAGATCCCTCTTTTTGCCGGTTTTTCAGTGGATACTTCCGGAAATGGATTTGCCAGCACTATGCTTATTCCAAGGCGGACAGCCTGATAATGCTTCAGAATTTGTTGGAGCAATTCTCGATAACTGTCACCAACCCTGAGGATTCTTTCTGAGAATGACATCTCATTCTCTAGCCTTCTTACTGTTCCAATTGGTTTCAGAATTGGCACTATCTATTCTCGTTGAATACTTGCTGACAGAATCCCGGGACAGATACTACCCCTGACACAATTGTTCGCCAGTTCATCTCTGCATATCATTTGATTCAAGATGAACTGGATTACATGTGTTTCAGCAGATTCAAAGACATGATTGCGACTGAATTCTTCTTTCGTTATTCTTAATAATACCCGCTGTACCTCGAGCCATCTTGGCACAGCAAAAGCAGCGGCGCTCCGCCAGGATTGCCGCTGCCCTTATTTTTCTTTTGCGCGCACCTTTACTGCACACTGTCGCGTCTATATACCACTCATGAATAAGATTCATGTTTTCCGCAAAACCAATCAAACATCTTCACAATCGTATTCCGGCAACGACTCCTTGCCGGTTCAGTCCCCTTCAGACCACCATTCTAATCGGCGATTATTGCCAGCTCTCGTTTCCATCTATTCTGAAGTCTCTTCTTTCTGGGGACTCTGTTGGCATAACTGTCCGGCAAAACAAAACGCATGGTATTCTTCAATCTTCTCAATAATATATGGCGCATCTGTTTTCTTACTCTTTGTCGTCGGTAACAATCTTAACCCGTAGTGCTTCAGCAAATCTCAGAGTTTCTTTCTGTCTATTCTAAGAAGCTCATTCAACTTCATCAACAGTTTATCCCGCATTTCCTTGCTGAGCCGCTTTCCTCCAATCAAACCGTACTTCTCAAGGAACGCCTCCACCATCTCCCTCTTGTCGTCAGGAGCACTTGCATATTTAAGAATCCACCTTTCTGCGAAAGGCACCAATGGGGTTATGAAACCCAACCGGCTCTTTCACCTGTTTCAATTGATTGATATACTTGGTTCAGCAGTGTCGGCAAACTACAGAACCCGAGGAGGTGAGTGGCGGGGCTGAATAGCGGCAAACCCCGCATATTTATGTGGAGTCGGCTGTCCGTTAAGGCATCAATGAATGGCGCAAAACCGTAGCCCGTAAACTTATCTCTTCCGAAGTTGACTCGATTTCGCCGGACAGCCAGTCCCTGCCGACTCTGCAAACTCTTGCAGGAGAGACGCCATGTTCAAAATCTTCCGCAAAAACTGCTGTGGACTGGATGTTCACAAGACCTGGATCTATGCCTGTATCGGCATCACCGATCTGATGTTAGTTCGTTCACGCATCCATCTCATACATGTGATGAAGGTACATAGAAGGAAAAAATTGGCTGATGTATTTTTTAGAGCCTCAAAGGACGCATTCGTTATCGTGGAATGTATGCGAATGTATGCAGTACATGTCCAACAATGCCGCCAGCGTCTTCTGCCGCAGTAATGCTGCCGTTGTTGGTGCAGTTGCGGATGACCGCCTTTGCAGACGTATCGCCCACGCCGAGGCCGCTTGCAAGGCCAACAATGCCACCGGCATAGTCGCCGCTGATGACATGACCGTTTCCGCCAAAAAACGCCATCGAAGGAATGATAATAGCCGATGGGCGTCCAGATGTTCTCCGGAGGATTTTCGTCCCAGGCGTCAAAGCTGGCGCAATCGTTGAGCGCGATGTCTGCGGTCAGTTGATAATGGCTGTCATAGTAATCATCGAACAACTCATCATCATTTATCATCGCTGCAAGCTGCATCAGTTCTTCCACATTCCCAATCAGATATGGGCTTTCCGCCGTGCCTTCGCCGGCAAGAGTGAATTCAGATACTTCCGCATAGGCCGCTGCGCAAAGCGCAAGGCAGAGAGCCAGCGCGGCAAGTCAAAGCTTCTTCAACATATTCTTACACTTCATCTCTTTGCATTTGCAATCAGGTCCGGCAGAAGTATTTCGTAATTGGAGTTTTTCAGCACATAGGTCTGATCGGCCACGATGAAAAATTCCTTCTTTCCCTGAAGCCCGCAGTTGGAAATCGCTGCCAGCGGAATTTCCAGCCAGGGCTTGGGGCCTGCGCCTGCCGCAGCTTTGACGCCCTCCATGAGCAGACCGCCCACGAGGCCGCCGCCCAGAGCACCTGCGAGGCCCATATTCTTTGAAAAATTGCCCTCGCGTGTCAAGAGGATGCGCTTGTTCGTCACTTCCATGTAGTATGAAAATTTTCTGCCGCCGTCAGGCTGCAGCAATGTGATCGGGTGATTTTTGCGCTTGGTTTCTTCACCCGGGAGCATTTCCCACTTTTTCATGGACTCGTCCGCATAGCGCACCTGGGCAGCGGTGGTCTGAACCGGCGTCACAGGTTTCGGAGGCCTTGCAACATGCGGTCTTGCAGTCATCTTCTGACCGCAGTTGGAACAGAACACGCTGCCTGCATCGTTGAGCGCATGACAGTGGGGGCAGGAAACCCTCGCGGGCTGTGCAGGCTGGGGCTTGGACATGCTCTGGCCGCAGTTTTCGCAGAACATGCTGCCTGCAATATTCATCGCTTTGCAACGGGGGCAGGCGGCCATCTGAGGGGCCTGCTGCGCGGGAGCAGGTTTTGGCTGTGCGGCAGGCTTATCGTACATGACGAAATTATCGCCCGTTGCCTTGCCGGGTTCATCCGGGATCACGATCTTCTGGCTTTGCAGCTCCTGCAGCTTGCGCTGGAGCGCTGCGATTTCCTCCAGACGCTTCTTTTCCTGTTCGATTTTCTCCAGGCGCTGACGTTCCTTTTCGCGCGCGGCCGCTTCAGCTTCTTCCTTGCGCTTCTTTTCCAGCATGATGCGGCCGCGTATGAGCACACTGTCCAGCTCGTCCGCTGTCAGCGCGTTAAGCATTTTCAGAATTTCAATCATTGGTTGTACCTCCATGATGGGTTACATCAGTTCGCGTACCTTCTGGTCGTATTCCTCCTGGCTCAGGATGCCGCAATCCAGCAGATCCTTGTACGCCTGAAGCTGTTTTGCAATCTCCTGATCGTTGCGCTTGGGCGCTGCCGCTTTGGGCGGTTCAGGAACGGTGTATTGGGGGTCGCTCTGAGGTTGCACGGGCGTTTCCTGCACGGGAGCAGAATAAACGCTTTGCGGCTCAGGCTGCACATAGCCCGCCTGCTGGTAGCTGACTTCGGGCTTTTTGCAGAGTCTGCAAAAGCAGATACCGCTGAAAAATACGGCCAATGTCAGGAAAACGATGGCGTATGCGCTCAGAAACGCCGGACGAACAAGTATATCGAGTCCAGGCCATCCACCATGGCGGGAGATCGTTTGAATCATCCTCCATAGGGTTTCATCGTCGGCGATCTCCTTTGAATAGGCCAGAAGCAGTGGCAGCAGGGGAACGAACCAGAGCCAGCGGACGATGCCGCCGCAGCGTTCTTTGATTTCCCGGTTTGAAAGCAAGGCAAAAATGCTCATCAGGAAGAATGCCGCTACTTTGAACGCGTGCATGGCAATCTCTGTGTAGACCCATTCGCCAAGCACTTGGCCGCCGGGGGCGTAATCACGGTAAGTGCACAACGCAACGTCGACGCTGCCCAAGGTGAGACCTATGAATCCGATCACAAACAGTATGGAAACCTGCTGTATATGCTTGGTGCGGAAGGCGGCAAGCATCAGCAATGTGCTCATGCCCGCCAGCGCGACTGCTCCGCTGTTCATCATATAATACGGCATGGATGAGATTTTCCCATAGATGGCCCCAAACCCCGCAACCGCTGCCAGCAGGAAGAAGATTCCGGCGGCGACCGGGGACTTTTTCACGGGCGCTGCGCTTGCTGCCGCAGCAGTACAGGCAGTCTGCTGCGGCTGGGCGTAGACGTTATTGGCTGTCGGTTGGGCATGGCCGATGTAGGAATCGGATGCAGAAACCTGTGCTTTCGCCGCCTTTGCAGCAGCCTTCGCCTTCTTTTTCTTTTCCTTATGCTCGCTGATGATGCCTGCAAGGAACATCAGGCCAAGTCCAACGGCGATCATGGCAATTGCCGGGAGTATACCGATTTCCTTTCCGACCAGGCCGCTGACAGCCATGACGATGCACACCGCGCCAATCATGCTGCAGATGGTCGCCAGAACGGAGTTTTTGTAGACAACAAAACGAACCATAATTCCTTCCCCTTACTTCACGGTGATTTTGTTCTTACCGATGTTGGGATATTCCTCACCCAGGGCAAAGTCCGGCGAGAACTGCAGGCTATCAAACACCCGGTCAATCTCACCTTGGCCTATCTCAGCTTGGCTGGTCATCATCAGGCGTACTGTATAAGCATTGAGGGATTCTGCCTTGCTTTCGAAAATGATGAGTTCTCCGCCGTATAGATCTTTATCTTCCTGGGTAAACTTCACGATATAGCGGATTGCGGGATGACCGCAGATTTCATACTTGCGGAAATACACCATGCTGGCATCACCGGTATGGAGATTTATGGATTCCAGAATTCCGTCCGCGTCGCTCGCTTTGAAGGACGTACCGCCTTCCATCACTCTGTCTGCGCTGAAAACGCTGTTTCCATCCGCGGACTTCAGAAAATCGTCCTCATCTCCTTCGCCCTGCACCAGTTCATAACCCGGCAGATGTACCCTTACCAGACTGTACGTCAGGTAGCCATCCTGATAAAGCGCGCCCATATCACAATAGTTGGTCATGAAAGCATCCACAAGGGCCTGTTCGCCCGTATAGATGCTGCTCGGTTCAACATCGCCGTAGAGCACGTTTTCATAAATGTAGACGCCTGCGAAGAAAACAACAACGGCAATCAGTATGCCCAGAATGACTTTTCCCGTCTTGCCCTTTTTCTTGACCTTGGGAGCCGCAGGCTGTTTCGGCGCGGCGGTCTGCTGCGGCCGTGCCGGCTGTGAATCATTCACCTGTGTGCCGCAATAATTGCAAAACTTCGCCTGATCGGAAATCTCTTTCCCGCATTTGCTGCAAAACATACTCATTCCCCTTACTTTACGGTGATACGCCTATCCGCAGAACCACTATAATTTGTTTCAGTCACCTTGTATTCGGGCGAAACCTGCAGGGTATCAAAAACGTCATAGATATCCGTGTAATAATACCCTGCCGCCGCATCTGCGGTCATGGAAAAACCTAACACAGTATCGGATGTTTTATAAGGATATATGATGAGATGACCAATAAAAAAACTATATGACTCATCGTAATAATAACACCGGATGACCGGAAATCCGTTCACATAGTACTTTTCAAAGTCAATGCTCTCTGCAGGATACCACAAGAGATCGCTCAAATCCTTTGCAGTACATTCCTCAAAAGGCGGTGCAAGAAGATGCTGACTTGCGGAGATATGCAACGTGCCGTCCGCCGTGTACAAACGATCAACACCAATTTCTTCTAAAGTACGGTCCAGCTTATACCCGGGCAGATCCAGTTTGGCAAGGCCATATCGCAGGGTTCCGTTCTCATAGACTGCGCCATTGTCGCAGGAATCCATTGCCGCCTGAATTTCAGCTTCGCTCCACAGGGAACCGGTATTTACCTCTTCCGTCGCAGAATTGACAGTGTTTACAGCAGCTTCCTGCTTGGCGGAAGTATCTCCGCCCTTCACAGTGATGCGGCTCAGGCCGATGACATTGGTATCCTCCGCCTTCGGCGCAAACTGGGGATAGATATTCAGGCTCTCAAATACCTCTTCAATCTCATCAAAACCATATTCCGCCAGTTCATACATGTTCAGTCGGATGGTTTCTTTTGCAGCTTTCTCCGGGAACACGATCAGTTCGCCGATATACTGATCCATGCCCTCGATGGTGCATCTTGCGATGCAGCGGATCACCGGATAGCCGTTCAGCTCCAGCTTCTTGTAAGAAACGATTTCTGCATTGCTGTCCATATTCCTGATGGACTGCAGCAGGCTTTCCCGGTTTGTTGCATCAAAGGAAATCGGTACGAGTTCGGTCTGCTTGTTGACGGTGAGCATACAGTTGCCGTCTTCGTTCATCAGGTAATCACCTTCACCCGCTTCGCCGGGTAGCAGCTCGTAACCGGGCACATAAAGCTTGGTCATGCCGTATCGGAGATAACCATCTTCATAAAGCCCGCCATAAATGCAGGCGTCCGCCAGCGAAGGCTGGGAAAGATCCAGTATCGTGCCGGATTCGCTCTGCTGCTTTACCTCTTTAGGCTTTGCCGTCAGGGCACTCTCAGCAACGTATCTTACCATGATATAAATCACCACTGCCATAAGAAGAATCAGGATGCGCTTGCCTGTCCTTCCCTTCTTCTTGGGCACAGCAGTCGGCTGAGGTTCAGGCTGGTATTCAACCTTGGAGACCGTCATGCTCATCTGTGTACCGCAATAATTGCAAAACTTCGCCTGATCGGAAATCTCTTTCCCGCAATTCTTGCAATACATGCCTTTTCTTCTCCTTATTTCACGGTGATGCGGTTCAGTCCCATCACGTTGGTATCCTCCGCCTTGATCTTCAGGTCAGGAGAGACTTCCAGCGTATCAAACACCTGATGGATTGCATCGCTTCCATAGCCGCTGGCTACATCCACAAACATGACCAGCCGGATCGTTTCATCGGCGGTTTCACTGGGGAACACGATGAGTTCGCCCTGATATTGATAGAGGCCGTCCGCCGTGTAGCCTACAATGGATTGAATCACCGGGAAGCCGTTTACGTAATACTTCTGAAAATCAATCATGCTGGCGTCGCTGTAACTCTGCTTGTACGAATTCAGCAGGTTTTCTTCAGTGCTGGCGTCATAGGAAATATCAAGAATTTCAAGCTGCTTGTAAGCGGCAAGCAGGCAGCAGCCGTCGTTTGACATCAGCCAATCGCGTTTATCGCCTTCGCCCGCCAGCAAAGAATAACCCGGTGCGTTCAGCCTGGTCATGCCATATCTGAAGGAACCGTTCTGGTAGAGGGCGCCATAGAAGCAGGAATCCATGGCGGATTTGATGTTCGGATCTTCCGTAAGCGCTTCCTTGAACCCCTGCTCAAAGCCGGAATCTCTGTTTTGTGTGCTTGAAACAAAGCTCTGCGTAATCATTTTCGCCCCGAAGAAAACAGCCATGACTAGGGTGTGTTTCTAAAGTGTCTAGAGCTAGGTAATTATGCAAGCCAGATAAG
>CAMFCQ010000011.1 GCA_945948915.1 uncultured Clostridia bacterium
TCTTGTCCGCGCGCGGGGTACGGGTCGGCTTCGGGGTGCGGGTCGGCTTCGGCGTAGCGGTCGGCTTCGGCGTGGCCTGCGCGGCAGCGCCCTCGATCTTCTCGGCAGAGGTCACGACGACGGACTGCTCATTGTCCACGATCTGGATGAAGGTCTTGCCAACCTTCATCTTCAGCTCCTCGCCGTTCTCATCCAGGAAGACCAGACGGGCAGACTGGGAATCGAAGTCATCGGCTTCCTTGGCGCTGTGGGAGCGAACCCAGGTGCCGCGGATGTACTTGCCGTTCTGGAAGATCTCGGCAACGCCCTGGCCGACGGTCTGGATGACCGGACGGGAGTTGTTGTTGTTGAACCAGGAGACGTCGGTGCGCATGATGATGACGTTGGCATAGGAAGTCGCCATGCCGTTGAGCGCGTCATAATAGGCCTCGCCGTTGCGATAGCGGTCATACAGGCCCGTCATCTCGTTGTACTTGTAGGTCGCAATGTACTGCGGCTTGGTGGTCTTGTAGTTGACGGTGATCTCGGACACGTCGATGCCGGTCTCCAGGCCGGTATCGGTGAACAGGAACGGACGCTTCGCCGGCTCATCGGTGAACAGGCTCTCAACGGCCTTCATGTCGATCTGGACGTTGTGCGGCGCAACGTGCTGAGCGTCCTTCTCGCGATGGAAGAGCGCGGCGTAGTTGCGCTCGGTGCCTTCCACGAACGGGAAGACCCAGCGGCCGCCCTGACGCGCGTCGGAATGCATCTTCAGTGCCCAGCTGTCCACGTCGACAACGAGCAGACCGGCGTTCACGACGGAGTTCTGCCAGCCGTAGAAGACCCACGCGCTGTCATAGATCTCGCGCAGGGAGCCCATCGGCACGCGGCCGGAACGAACCGGGCCGGCATAGCTCGGAATGGTGCCCATGAACAGCGCAAAGGCGCGCGTGGAGCCGTCCGCCTGGATCGGCATTTCGAAGATGATGTCCGCGGAAGAAACGCCCCAGTTCGGCAGCGCTTCCGGGTGCTGGTCGATGTTGACGCCAATCGGACGATAGGTGCCGTACCAGACCTCACCGGTCAGTGGGTTGATGCCGTCAATGACCTCGTTTTCGCCGGGAATGTCCACCGTGATCTTGCGGGTGGACGTGATGCCCTTGGCGGGCAGCTCCAGATAATAAGACTCCTCGGCAATGGCAACGCTGGTCGCACAGAGGGAGAAAACCAGTGCAGCCATCATGAGCCACTTGATCGTGCGATGCAAAATAAACACCTCCAAAAATATTGAGAAAAGAATTGTTACCTTACATATCATAACGCAAAAATAGGTTTCATGCAAGACATTTTGGCATAAAAGGAAGCATTTGACCGGCGAGGATGCCCGGCTCCTGCCGCATGCGCGGCGGTGCTGGCTGAAGTGAAGAAACTGAATTGTTTAAATTGCAGGAATTTCTCGTGGAATGTGCAAAAGAATCCGAGAAACTGCAAATAATGGGAAAAATATGGGTTGCAAAAACAGCAAACTGGTCGTATAATAATCGAGAAATTCATTTCAGCTATTTTACCTCGAAGGAGGAGTTCGGTTTGTCTCTTGAACTTTCCCGCGTATGCAGTGCGATTTCCCCGTCTCCGACTCTGGCGATTGATGCGAAGGCGAAGGAGATGGCCGCCAATGGCCGCGACGTCGTTTCCTTCTGCGCCGGCGAGCCGGACTTTGTCACGCCCCAGTACATCCGCACCGCAGCGCATGAAGCGCTGGACATGGGCTTGACCAAGTATACCCCGGCGGCGGGCACGCTGGCACTGCGCCAGGCCATCTGCGACAAGCTGCTGTGCGACAACGCGCTGTCCTATACGCCGTCTCAGATCGTCGTCTCCAACGGCGCGAAGTCTTCCATCTATGCGGCGCTGTGCGCGCTGCTCAATCCCGGCGATGAGGTCATCATTCCCACGCCGTGCTGGGTTTCCTATCCGGAGATGGTTCGCCTGGCGGGCGGCGTGCCGGTGTTTGCCAAGACCAGGCGCGAAAACAACTACACCGCCGAGGCGCGCGACCTTGCGCCCTATGTGACTGAGCGCACCAAGGTTCTGCTTATCAACACGCCGGGCAACCCGACCGGCGCGGTCTGGACCCGCGATCAGCTTCGCGAGATTGCCAAGCTGGCCGTGGCGCGCGGCTTCTATGTGATTTCTGATGAGATCTACGAGAAGCTCATCTACGACGGCGAACAGCACACGTCCATCGCCTCCTTCGGCGAGTCGATTTACAATCAGACGATCGTCATCAACGGCATGTCCAAGGCCTATGCGATGACCGGCTGGCGCATCGGCTATGCGGCGGCACCGGCACCCATCGCCAAGATCATGAGCAGCCTGCAGAGCCAGGTGGCCTCCGGCTCCAACGCGATGGCGCAGTACGCCTCCGTCGAGGCGCTCACCAGCTTCAAGGGCGTGACGCAGGTGGAGGCGATGCGCGAGCAGTACGACCGCCGCCGCAAGTACATGGTTTCCAAGCTCAACGCGATGGAGGGCGTACACTGCAACATGCCCAAGGGTGCGTTCTACGCGATGATGGACATCAGCGACCTGTTCGGCAAGTACTATGGCTACGTGCAGATCAACGACTCCATGACCTTCGCGCAGATGCTGCTGGAGTACGCTGACGTGGCGGTTGTGCCGGGCAGCGCGTTCTGCTCCGAGGGCTTCTGCCGCCTGAGCTACGCGACGTCGCTGGAGAACATCCAGCGCGGTCTGGTACGTATTGCAGCCTTTGTGGACGCGATGACCGACGAGCCGCAGGAGCTGATTACCGATCTGCCGCAGGATCAGCACGAATAATCCAGCATAAATATCAGAACGGCTTCGCTGCAGCGGAGCCGTTTTTCTGATTATACAGAGGGAGTCAACGGTTATCGTTGACAGCGGCAGGTCAAACGTGCTAAAGTATAAAATACTGGATTCTATGATACAGGAGCGATGGATTTATGTTTGAACTGAAACTGGAAAAGAGCTGGTACGACGCCATCTATCGCCGCAGCTCTGTGCGTAAATACACGGGCGCGCCGGACAAGGAGCAGCTGGATCGTCTGGGTGTGCTGTGCCGCAAGCTGAGCTGGCAGGGCATCACCGTGCGCATGTTCAAGGGCCCGGGCCTGCGCAGCATGGTCAAGGGTACGGATGTGTACGCCGTCATCGTGGCCAAGAAGGGCACGCCGATGGAGCTGGAGGGCTTCATGGGCGAGGCGCTTGTGCTGGAGGCGACGAGCATGGGCCTGGGCGCCTGCTGGCTGGGCATGGGCTATTATCCGGAGATCATCAGCCGCAACGTGAATCTGCAGAACGACGAAGAGGTGCACTGCGTGATCTCGCTGGGCAAGTGCGACATGCCGGCGTTTGCGCCCAAGCGCAAGGATCTGGCGAAGGTTTGCGGCAAGACCGAGGAAGAGCTTGCTGCCCTGGGCGTCTGGCAGAAGGACGCCGTGCTCGCCGCGCGCCTGGCGCCGAGCGCTGCCAATTTCCAGCCATGGAAGATCGAGGCGGACAAGACTGGCGTGAGCATTCTGGAAGCCAGCGTGATCTACAAGAAGTATGCTCCGCTGGATCGCGGCATCGCCATGCTGCACGCGGCTGTCGGCGCATACCATGCGGGCCGCGAAGCCGTCTGGAAGAAGGTTGACGGCGGCTATCAGATGCGCGCCTGATCATATCGTTCATCTGCAATGAAGGACATCGCTTCGGCGGTGTCTTTTTTCATGCGGAAAAGCGCAGCGCGTTTGCCTGACTGTATGGAATCGTTTGTCAAATTATACTATTCTCAAATAGAAACGAGCTATAAGCGCGAAGCGAAGAAGGGGTCTGGGGACTGGTCCCCAGGCTAGGGGTTTGGGGGATGAAATCCCCCAACGTCTCCATATCGCGAAGCGATCAAAGAAAAGCAGTCAGGGAGCGAAGCGTTACCTGACGGCTGGTTATTGCATGGCCGATTTTATTTGAGAGTAGTATTATCAGTCAAAACCCGGCCCGCATAGAGAGGTCATGCAATGGAAAAAGTATTTCCGAATGGCAAGGAAGGGAGAGCGTCTTGTGCTGACTGGAATTCTGAGAACCATCATCCTCTTCTTTGTGACCACCATCGTGCTGCGGCTGATGGGCAAGCGGCAGCTGGCGCAGCTGCAGCCGTACGAGGTCGTCATCACGCTGATGATTTCCGACCTGGCGACGCAGCCGATGGGCGACGTGGAAATCCCGCTGCTGGGCGGCGTGATTGCGATCCTGACGCTGCTGCTGATGCACAGCCTGCTGAGCCTGCTCTCGTTCTGGAGCATTCGTCTGCGGGCGATCATCTGCGGGCGGCCGAGCGTGCTGGTGCGAAACGGGCGCATCTGCGAGGACGAGCTGTCCCGGCTGTGCTTTGATCTGTCGGATCTGATGGAGGGCATCCGCTCCCAGGGACTCAGCAGCCTGCATGAGACCGGAAGCGTGATCCTGGAAACCAACGGTGCGCTGAGCGTGTTTCCCGCGTCGGAGAATCGACCGGTGACCCGCGGCGAACAGGGTTTGCTGCCGCAGTATGACGGCATTCCACTGACACTGATCCTCGACGGCAAGCTGCAGGAGCGGACGCTGTCGCTGTCCGGACAGGACGCGGGCTGGCTGCGGCGCATCCTGAAGGGGCAGGGTATCGAGCAGGACAGGGACGTGCTCATCGCGCTGCTCAATACACAGGGTGAGCTGCTCGTTCAGGAGAAGGGCAAGGGCGGAAGACTGATTCGCGTGCAGGCGCTTCCCGCGGGCGAGGTGAGGTGGTAACGTGAGCAGGAAGATCATTGCGATGGTCGTGACGACTGCTCTGCTGGCGGCGCTCTGCGTCATTGAGCAGATTGTCGTGCACAGGATTACAAAAGAAGCGCTGGAGCAGACACACGGCATTCTGGACGATATCCGCGCGGATGCATTCATCCAGGCGCAAGAAAAAGCCCACGCCCTGGATCAGGCGTGGGACAGAGAAGCGAGCAGGCTGGAGGTCATGGTTGACCACGGCTCGACGGATGAGGTACGCTACGCGCTTTCTCGGCTCCTGGCCGCGCTGGAGTCCAGAGACAAGGCGGCCGCGCTGATCTACGCGGGGGAGCTGGAAGGCGGCATTGAGCATGTCTACGAGCGGCAGGAATTCTCGCTTCAGAATATCTTTTAGAGCCCCATCGCAGCCATTTCGGCGGCGATTGCCGCTTCATCCGGTTTCATGGCCTCGAGCGTGCGGGAGAGAAGGTCGTCCAGTTCCCAGCTGAGCATCTCAGCGCCCTGCGCGATGACCTCGCGGGAGCAGCCGGCGGCAAAGCCCTTCGACTTGTACTTCTTCTTCAGGCTCTTGAGGTCCATGTCCGTGATACTGCCGGAGGGACGCATTTTGGCGCATGCGCCGATCAGGCCGGTCAGCTCGTCGCAGGCGAAGAGCACCTTCTCCATCTCGTGCTCGGGCGCAACGTCCGTGCACAGGCCGTAGCCGTGGGACACGACGGCATGAATCAGCTTCTCTTCGCAGCCGGCCTGCTCAAGCAGCTCGACGCACTTTTTGCAGTGCTCGTCCGGCCAGCGCTCAAAGTCGATATCGTGCAGCAGGCCCACGATGGCCCAGAAATCCGCCTCGGCGCCGTAGCCCAGCGCTTCGGCCATTCGGCGCATGACCTTGGATACGGTGAGCGCATGGGTGATGTGGAATGCTTCGGCGTTGTATGTCCTCAGCAGGGAAAGTGCCTCGTCATAGGTCATGGAAAAGACTTCCTTTCGTGTCGAAATGGTTTTCTGTATTATAGCAACTGCGCCATGCGGTGTCAATCGGGCGCGGCATTGACAAATCCCGGCCGCGTCTGTATAATGGCGGCATTCACTTTTCACGATGCGAAGGACAAGAGAGAATGGAGAAGAGCATAACGCAGCAGAATCAAACGGCGCAGCAGGCGCCGCTGTTCACAAAGCGGGACATCAGGAAGCTCCTGCTGCCGCTGCTGATGGAGCAGTTCCTCGCGGTATCCATGGGCATGGCGGACACGATGATGGTTTCCTCTGTCGGCGAGGCGGCGATCTCCGGCGTGAGCCTGGTGGACAGCGTCAACACGCTGATCCTGCAGGTGCTCCTCGCGCTGGCGACGGGCGGCGCGGTGGTTGCCAGCCAGTATCTGGGGCGCGGCGATACGAAGAATGCGCGCAAGGGCGCGTCTCAGCTCTATACATGTCTGCTCATCGCCACCACGACCATGGCGCTGATCTGCCTGGCGCTGTGCAGACCGCTGCTGCGGCTGGTCTTCGGCGCGATTGACGACACGGTGATGGGTTTTGCGCAGACGTACTTTCTGCTCAGCGCGGTTTCCTACCCGTTTATGGGCGTATATGGCGCCGGTTCGGCGCTGTTCCGCGCACAGGGCGACAGCCGTACCAGCATGTATGCGAGCCTGGTGATGAACGTCATCAACATCCTGGGCAACGCGCTGCTGATCTTTGTCTTCCGCCTGGGCGTGCTCGGCGCGGCGCTGGCGACGCTTGCGGGCCGCGTATTTGCTGCGGTCTATGTCACCCGCCAGCTGCAGCGGCCGGGCAACCCGATGCGCATCCATGCACTGGCACAGCTCAGGCCCGACGGCGCGTACATCCGGCGCATTCTGGCCATCGGCGTGCCCAACGGACTGGAAAACGGTATGTTCCACTTTGGCAAGCTGATCCTCAGCAGCCTGGTGAGCACGCTGGGCACGGCGGCGATAGCGGCCAACGCCGTGTGCAATTCGCTCTCGGGCATGGCGAACATCCCGGGCAACGCCGTGTCGCTGGCGATGACGCCGGTGATCGGCCGGTGCCTGGGCGCAGGCAGGCGGGACGAGGCCAGGCGCTGCACGCTGTATCTGATGAAGATCGCCTGCACGGGCATCGCGATGACCAATGTCTTGCTGTTCGTGCTGATTCCGCATCTGACGTCCTGGTTCAGCCTGTCGAAGGAGGCGGCGGAGATCGCGGTCTTTGTGCAGCGCTCGTTTAACGTGGTCAGCCTGGGATTCTGGCCGTGCAGCTTCACACTGCCCAACGCGCTGCGCGCCGGCGGCGATGCGAAGTATACGATGACGGTGAGCATGATCAGCATGTGGCTGTTCCGCGTGCTGGCGTGCTATGTGTTCGTGCTGAAGATGAACATGGGGCTGTTCGGCGTATGGCTGGGCATGTATATCGACTGGGTGTGCCGCATGATCTGCTTTGTGCTGCGCTTTGTGAGCGGCAAGTGGATGGATCACAGGGTCATTTGAGGAGACGTAATGGAAGAAAGAGCGCTTTTGGAGCAGCTGCGGGGAGCGCTGCTCGGGCGGTATGAGGTCCGAAGGACAAAGAAGCAGAAGGCGGCGTTCATTTCCTGGGCATGCGCATATGCCGGAGACCTCGGCGTCAGCGTCGCGGTTGAGGAAAGCAGCGGCGTGTTCCGCTCACGCAACATTGTCTTCGGCGATGTGGACAAGGCGCGCACGATCATCACCGCACACTATGACACCTGCGCGTGGATGCCCACCGGCGCGTTCACCACGCCGGGCTGCTGGCCGCTCCTCCTGCTGACCGAGTTGGTGCAGATGATTCTGCTGCTGCCAATCCTGCTCATCATGTTTTTCGGCGTGTCCAACCCGCACACGGCGAACGACAACACCTCCGGCGTGCTGCTTGTGCTCCTGCTGATGGCACGGCTGAAGGACAAGCCGGGCGTGGCGTTCGTGCTGTTTGACAACGAGGAGACCGGCTTGTGGGGTTCGCAGGCGTTCATCAAGGCGCATCCGCAGGCGTCCGGACGGTTTCTTGTGAACCTTGACTGCGTGGGCGACGGCGATACGCTGCTCTATACCGGTATGCCGCGCGGTCTGCGCATGCCGCAGGCGGTGCGTCTGCAGAAGGCGATGGAGAGAATCGCGCCCCAGTACAGCATGAAAACCGCCGGCGGAGCGTTCCCCAGGTGGCTGTATCCGTCTGATCAGATGCTGTTCCCGCGCGGCACGGCGTTTGCGGCGCTCAAGGGGAGAAAGCTTCTGTATCTCAATCGGATCCACACGCCGCGGGATACGGTGCTTGATGAGCGGAATATCCTCTGTCTGGCTGAGATCATCGAGCAGGCGGTTTGAATCGCATAAGGATGCTAATGTTCATCAAGGGGATCAAGTGCTTGATGATGCTTTGAATGAATTCGTTGCTTCAGGGGAGACGCGCTCCGCTGGGGCCAGAAGGGTCGGGGAGGGTTTCGATGCCCTCCCCAGACCCTCCTGGACCTCCCATCCCCCTCCCCAGACGACCAGGGTTGCGACCCTGGACCCATGGGGATTTGCAAAGTTTTTCATACAGCCCCAGGTCCAGGACCACAGTCCTGGTCGTTTGCAGGGGGGAAGGAGAGTCCAGAGAGGCTTGGGGGGAGAATCGAAACTCCCCCCAGTCTCTCTGGCCCCAGCGGAGCGCGTTCCCCTTCAGCAGCGAATTCAAGTATCTTGTTAGTGAGCTTTAGCTCCCCAAAGAAAAACGGATGGCGCAAACCATCCGTCTTTTGTTATGCTCATTTCAGCACGACATTCTTGTGACCCAGCATTTCGACCAGCTCGTCCATCATGGCCTTCGTCGGCGCGACGCAGAGCTCCTTCGGTGCGCGCAGCTTCACGCCGGTGTTCTCCAGGTACAGCACCACGCCGACCTCACCGTGATAACGCGCGAGCACCGGGCGGATGACCTGAATGGCGCTGTCGCTGGGCAGGCGCAGGTAGAGCGTGCTGCCTGGCAGGAGCGCGTCCTGCTTCTTCTGCGTGGCCTGCGGGGAGAGCACGCCGTCCTTGACGGCCTGCGCGTATTCTGCGTTGGTCATCAGCGGCTCCACCGTATCCAGCAGCAGCTTGGCGTCGTCATCCTCGCGGATGGACAGCCGGCCGGAGAGGATGACCGCCGTGTCGGGCGTGAGCTCCGTGCTCACGCGCTCGAGCACCTTCGGGAACACCAGCGCCTCGATCGTGCCGGTCATGTCCTCCAGCGTCACAAAGCCCATCAGGTTGCCCGACCGGGTCGCCTTCTGGCGGAACTCCGTGAGCATGCCGCCCATGCGCACGCGCATGCCGTCGCGGGAAAGGCCGTGATCCGGCTCCTCCAAAATGGCGGCCAGCTGGGAGGTGTTCATGTCCAGCTGGGCCAGTGCGTCGGTGTAGTCGCCCAGCGGATGTCCGGTGATGTACAGGCCGGTCATGTTCTTTTCAAAATTCAGGCGCGTGCGCAGGCTGAAGTCCGGGATGTTGGGCAGCGGGGGATTGACCTCCTCGAGCATACCGTCGCCGAAGAGGGACATCTGGCCGACGATGTTGCTCTTGCGGGTGCGGCTGGCGCCGTCGAGCGCTGCCTCGTACACGGCCATCAGCTGCGCGCGCGTCGCACCCGTGCAGTCAAACGCGCCGGAGAGGATCAGCGACTCGACCACGCGCTTGTTGACCAGATCGCTCGAGAGGCGCTTGCAGAAATCAAAGATATCCCTGAACGGGCCGGACTTGCGCCTGATCTCGATGATGGAATCGATTGCCTTGTCGCCGCAGGAGCGGATGGCGCCCAGGCCGAAGCGAATGCCCGCCTTGCCTTCGGCGTCCATGCCCACGGAGAACTTGCGGCCGGACTGGTTGATGTCCGGCGGGAGCAGCGAAATGCCGTGCTTGCGGCAGTACTCCGAGTACTCTGCCACCTTGCCGCTGTTGTCGGAGACGGAGTTGAGCAGCGCGGCAAAGAACTGCACCGGGTAGTGGCGCTTGAGCCAGCCCGTGCGCACGGCGACCACGCCGTAGGCCGCGGCGTGCGATTTGTTGAACGCATAGGAGGCGAAGGCCGTCATCTCGTCAAAGAGCTGGCTGGCAGTTTCGGCGGGAATGCCGTTGCGCACGCAGCCCGGCACGGTGACTACGCCGTCCTCGACCATGCCGTTGATGAAGTACTCGCGCTCCTTGGCCATCACATCGTGCTTCTTCTTGCTCATGGCGCGGCGCACGAGGTCGCTTCGGCCGTAGGAATAGCCGGCCAGGTCGCGCACGATCTGCATGACCTGCTCCTGATACACCATGCAGCCGTAGGTGACGTCGAGGATGGGCTTGAGCTTCGGGTGCAGATACTGAATCTTCTCCGGGTTGCGCTTACCCTCGATGTAGCGGGGGATGGAGTCCATCGGGCCGGGGCGGTACAGCGAGATGGCCGCGATGATGTCCTCAAAGTTCTGCGGGCGCATGTTGGTCAGGAAGGAGCGCATGCCGCCCGATTCGAGCTGGAACACGCCGTCCGTCTCGCCCTCGGAGATCATGTCGTAGACCGCCTGATCGTCGAGCGGAATATCCTCGGCGCGCATGTTCACGCCGGCCTCGCGCATGAGGTCCAGCGCGTCGCGGATGACCGTCAGGGTGCGCAGTCCCAGGAAGTCCATCTTCAGCAGGCCCAGCCGCTCGATGGTCCCCATCGGGAACTGGGTGGTGATGACCTCGTCGTTGCGCTGCAGCGGGACGTATTCGGTGACGGGCTTGTCGGTGATGAGCACGCCAGCCGCGTGGGTGGAGGCGTGGCGCGGCATGCCCTCCAGGCTTCGGCTCATGTCGATGAGCCTGCGCACACGCTCGTTCTCGGCGTAGTTCTTCTTGAGCTCGGGCGAGATCGTCAGCGCGCGCTCGAGCGTCATGTTCAGCTCAAAGGGGATGGACTTCGACACAGCGTCCACCTCCTGATACGGATAGCCCAGCACGCGGCCGACGTCGCGCACGACCGCCCGCGCGGACATCGTGCCAAACGTGATGATCTGGCTGACGTGGTCCGCGCCGTACTTGCGCGCGACGTAGTCGATGACCTCCTGACGGCGCTCGTAGCAGAAGTCCACGTCGATATCGGGCATGGACACGCGCTCGGGGTTGAGAAACCGCTCGAACAGCAGGCTGTATTTGAGCGGATCGAGCTGCGTGATGTGCAGGCAGTAGGCGACGATGGAGCCTGCGCCGGAGCCTCGGCCCGGGCCGACGACGATGCCCTGGCTGCGGGCGTAATTGATGAAGTCCCAGACAATGAGGAAGTAATCGACGTAGCCCATCTTGGTGATGACGCCGATCTCATATTCAAGGCGCTCGCGGGCCTGCGGCGTGATGGGCTTGTAGCGCTCGGCCAGGCCCTCTTCGCAGAGCCTGCGCAGCATCTGCTCGCTGGTTTCGCCGTTCTCGGTGGGGAAGCGCGGCAGCTTCGTCTCGCCGAAGACGAACTCGACCTGGCAGCGGTGTGCGATTTCCTGCGTGCGCTCAAGCGCATCCGGCCAGGCGGCGAAGAGCTGCTTCATCTCCTCCTCACTCTTGACGTACAGTTCGCGGGACTCCATGCGCATGCGGTTCTCGTCGTCGAGCGTCTTGCCCGTCTGGATGCACATGAGCACCTCCTGCGCCTCCGCATCCTCGCGGCGCAGGTAGTGGCAGTCGTTCGTGGCGATCAGGGGGATGCCGGTCGCCTCTGCTACACGCACCAGCTCCGGCAGCACGCGCTTCTCATCGTCAAGGCCGTGATCCATCAGCTCGATGAAGTAATTCCCCTTGCCGAATATCGCCTCCATCTCGCGCGCATGGGCGCAGGCGTCCTCAAAGCGGCCGTCCAGCAGCAGCTTGTCCAGCTTGCCGGACAGGCACGCGCTGGAGGCGATCAGGCCCCTGGCGTACTTCTTCAGGCACGCCATGTCGATGCGCGGGCGGTAGTAGTAGCCGCGCGTCCAGGCTTCGCTGACCAGATGCGTCAGGTTGCGGTAGCCCTCCTGTGTTTCACACAGCAGGATCAGGTGGCTGGTGCCGCGCATGCCCAGCTGGGCGTTGTGCTCGTCCATGTTGTCGCAGACGTAGACCTCGCAGCCGATGACCGGGTGAATGCCGCGCTTCTTCGCCTCGGTGTAGAAGTCGATGACGCCGTACATCACGCCGTGATCGGTGATGGCGCAGGCATCCATGCCCAGCTCCTTCACGCGGTCCAGAAGCGGGCCGATGCGGTTCGCGCCGTCGAGCAGGCTGTATTCGGTGTGCAGATGCAGATGTGCAAAGGCCATAAAAAGCTCCTTTCCCGGTTAATCAAACTCGATCGTGGCGAGGATGGGCAAAACGGTGCTCTCGGCCATCTGCGTCTCAAAGGAGATCTGCAGCGTCTCGTCCCAGGTCTCGTAGGTATCCCAGGTTTGTTCACCCTCCTCGGTGAGCACCACCGCGCGGTAGCAGACGAACTTGCGGCCGCCGATGATGCGCGTGCGCACGCTGGTCGCCCCGGCGCTCATGTAGTAGGAGACGACATCCTGATCGGGATAGTCCTCCAGGCGGTCGCCTGCCGTATTCTCATAACAGAAGAGGTAGAGCGTGCCGTCCCTGCCCGCGGCGCTGCCGGCATAGAGCGCGTTGCCGCCGAGCTCGGCATTCTCCCGTGAATGATCGGCAATCTCCGCATCCTCGGGCACGCGCAAGGTGAAGCCGAATGCGGACAGATCCCAGACCTGACCGCCCTTCATGGGCTTGATGGTCTGGCTGTCCCAAATGCTCAGGCCCAGCGATACGACGCAGCCCAGAACAAAGCAGCCGATCAGCGCCAGAATATACAAAAGCGTGTTCTTCTTCATGATTTCATTTGACCTCAGAACATATCAACTTACCTTATTTTAATCTCTGCGCACACGGCTGTCAACAAGAAGCACGGGTCGGGCGTTGCGCCGCAGGAGGCGATTGTGCTATAATCAAATATGTATGCAACTGTGCAGAAAAAGAGGGAGGACGTTTCATGGCGTTCTGTTCGTTTGACGAAAGCGCGGCGCTGTTTGACGCCACGCCTGTGGAAAATATGTTCATCACCGAGTACATGCTGCGCGCGCCGGGCGACTTTGTGAAGGTCTATCTCTACGGCCTGATGCTCTGCTATCACCACGCGGAGCGCATGAGCCTTGCGTCCATGGCGCGCGACCTCGATGTGACGCAGGAGGACGTGGAGCGCGCGTACCGCTACTGGGAGCGCGAGGGCCTTGTGCGCCAGACGGGGGATAACCCAGTGTGCTACACCTATTACAACCTCAAGCAGATCACGCTGACCCGCGCGGAAAAGCCCAGCGAGCAACTGTACAACCGGCACTTCATGGACGAGGTGCGCAGGACGCTGGACGCGCAGACCATCGGCGAGAGCGACTATCAGACGATCCTGGATTGGGTGCAGGTGTACGAGCTGCCCGAGGAGGTTGTCATCATGCTGCTGCGCAGCGAGAAGGAGAAGAGCCGCACGGGCCGCGTGTCCTTCAAAATCGCCAATGAGACAGCGCAGCGCTGGGCGCAGAGCGGCGTTCAAACGCTGGAGGACGCAGAAAAGATGCTGATCCTCACCGGCGAGCGTGAGAAGGGTCTCAAGCGACTGCTTGCGCGGCTGGGGCAGCACCGCCCGGCCAGCGAGGATGAGAAGAACATGTACACCAAGTGGATCGACGAGTGGGGCTTCACGCCGGAGGCGGTGCAGGAGGCCTGCCGCGAGACGACGAAGGGTACGCCGACGATGGCGTATCTGGACGGCATTCTGCTGCGGCAACATCAGCTGGGCCGTCATGACGCGCAGGAGATTCTCGGCGGCATCACGAATGAAAAGACGGCCAGAGACTTCGCCCGCGAGGTGTTTGCGGGCCTGGGCCGCACGGGGGTCACGCCGACGCCGGACGATCTGGCGCTCATCGACGGCTGGCGCAGGGACGGCAGCAGCGACGCGCTGATCCTGCTGGCCGTGGCTGCGGCGCACAGGCGCGCGGGCGGCGGCGCGATGGATGACGTGGGCGCCTGGCTGGAGAAGTGGAAGCGCCAGGGCCTGACGACGCCGGAGGCCGTCACCGCGCACAATAACCGCCAAAAGGCGCTCAATGCGCAGCTGCGCGAGATCTACGACGCGGCGGGCGTCGAGAAGAAGACCAACCAGCCGGACCGCGATCTGCTGTGCGCCTGGATGGGCGAAATGGGCATGAGCATGGAGCTCGTGCTGCTGGCCGCGCAGTACGCGCGCGGGAGCGGCGCGCCGATGATGACCATGAACCGGATTCTGTCCGACTGGCAGCGCGCCGGCATCAAAACGCAGGAGGCCGCGCGCGCTGAGCATGACAGCCATATGCGGAGCGCAAAGGCGCCGGCAGTGCAGACGGCCAGAACACAGGACGTGATGCAGCGGCATCAATATACCGCCGAGGATTACCGTGGCATGGTGACCGATCTGGATGAGGAGGACAGCTGATGCTCAGCCGTGAGAATGTGACGCGCGAGGCGCTGTCTGGGCTGGAGGCCCAGCGCGCCGCCAACATGATGGAGGAGAAGCGCCGTCGCGCCGAGGCAGAACAGAAGAGCCCTGCGGTGAAGGAGCTGCTTGCCTGCCGCCAGAGGCTGTTCTTCACCGGCATGCGCGGCGCATTCGCCTCGCCGGAGAAGGCGAAGGAGATTTCCGGCAGCATGCAAAAGGAGATGGAAACGATCAACGCCAGGCTGCGCGCGGCACTTGTTGCCTGCGGCCTGCCGGAGGATTATCTTCAGCCGGTGTATCACTGCCCGCTGTGCCGCGACACGGGTTATGTCGGCGAGCCGGTGCACGAGCAGTGCAGCTGTCTCAAGCGCGCGGTAATGAACAGGCTGTATCAGGCCGAGGGGCTGCAGGGGCTTGAGCGGGAAAACTTTGCCGCCTTTGACGGGCGAATCTTCCCGGATGAGCCGATCGAAGGGAAGAAGAGCACGCAGCGCGGCTACATGCTCAAGCTGCGCAGGCGCTGCGAGGACTATGCGGACGCCTTTGCTGCCGACGAGGGCAAGGGCCTGCTCCTGTGCGGCAAGACCGGACTGGGCAAGACCTTCCTGATGAACTGCGTGGCCCAGCGCGTGCTGGAGCGCGGGTATTCCGTGGTGGTTATCTCCGCGTACAAGCTGATTGAAGCGATGCGTCGCTTCCAGTTCGGCGAGGAGGGGATGGAGCAGGTGCAGGACATGCTCTCCTGCGATCTGCTGTGCATCGACGATCTGGGCAGCGAGCCCATGCTGCGCGGCGTGACGGTCAGCTCGATCTATCATATCGTCAACGAGCGGCGCAACGCCAACCGCGCGATTGTGGTGACGACGAACTGCAGCCCGCAGGAGCTCTACGAGAAATACGATGACCGCATTGCCGCGCGGCTCTGCGATACGGGCCGCATGCAGATCTTTGAGTTCATCGGCGTGGACGTGCGCCGCTTTGCCGCGAGGATGTAAGCAAAGCTTACAGATATCCCCGTAGAGACTTGGCGAGCTGTTCCTCGAGCGCGATCAGCTTTTTGCAGACGTCCTTGGCACTTTCGTCTGCCGCAGCATACTGGTTGAGGTATTTGGAGAGCGACTTGATGCCCATGGCGCAGCCATCGGTGATGAGCTCTGCGATGGCGGCATCCGTGGGGCTGACAAGCAGTTCCATGTTTGTCTTGACAGTGGACATGGCCCTGGCCATCATCGGGGGATGCTTTCCAGCATCGCTGAAGCGGTCAAGCGCGGCCTGAAGGGACTTTTGCAGATGTTCATGCTCCCGCCTGCTTTTTGACAGCAGGGCGCGCATCGCGTCGTCCTGAGCCCTGTCCATAACCTGATCGATGGCCAAAACGCCCATTTGGATGCCCGCATCGCATTCGCGGAGCAGGCGGATGGTATCCTGATGAACCATATCAAAACCTCCCTGAACCGGCATGCATTCAGCATGTCCCATCCGATGAAATTGATGCAGAGGTGACGCGTGATGCTCTATCTCGAATCCTTCGCCTTCCCGGACGACGAGCGCGAGACCAGTTACATCATGGGCGTGAAGCGCACGTGCTACGCCTCGTTTTATCCGTTCAAGATTCTCTCGCGCAGGCGGTTTGAGCGCATCGACTTTGAGCCGGTGACCATCCTCTACGGCGGCAATGGTACGGGTAAATCGACCGCGCTGCACGTGATCGCGCAGAAGGCGCAGCTCTCGCGTGAGGCGCCGTACAACCGCACGAGTTTCTTCGAGGACTACGTCGGCATGTGCCGCATGGAGCTGCGCCAGTCCATTCCGGAGGGCAGCTGTATCATCACCAGCGACGATGTGTTCGACCATATGTTGTCCCTGCGCGAGCTCAACGAGGGCATCGACCGCAAGCGTGAGGACGTGTTTGACGAGTATCTGGAAAACAGGCGCGCGAAATTCCAGCTTTCATCAATGGAGGATTACGATCAGCTCAAAAAGGTTGTGCGCGCGAGAAAGCGCACGCAGTCGCGCTATGTGAAGGAAGAACTGGGGATGAATGTGCGCACGTATTCCAACGGCGAAAGCGCGTTCCGGTATTTCGTCAAGAAGATCACCGAGGACAGGCTCTATCTGCTGGACGAGCCGGAGAACAGCCTGTCGCCCGAGCGGCAGATGGAGCTGTGCCAATTTCTTTCGGACAGCGCGCGGTTCATGGGCTGCCAGTTTGTCATCAGTACGCATTCGCCGTTCCTGCTGTCGATGCGCGGCGCGAAGATCTATGACCTGGACAGCGATCCGGTGGATGTGAAGCGCTGGACGGAGCTTGCGAACGTCCGGGCGACCTACGAGTTTTTCAGAAGTCACCAGCGGGAATTTGAATAGGGGATATGCGGGGCCGCGCCGGCTGTGATCCGGCGCGGCCTGTGTTTTTCACAAAATTTCTTTCGGATGCCCCAAAGCGTAAAAAACGGAGTTCTCTTGCGTCTAATTGATTGGAAAGGAGGAAAAGCCATGGAAGTTGTCAAGGGCCCTGACTGCCGTGAGGAAGAGAGAATCAGCCGGCTAATAAAGACCTACGAAAAGGATCTGCTTCGCCTGTGCTGCGTGATGCTGAAGGATGCCGCAATGGCGGAGGACGCCGTGCAGGAGACCTTCATCAAGGCATACCGCAATCTGCGCGCGTTTCGCGGCGACAGCAGTGAAAAAACGTGGCTGATCCGCATTGCGATCAATGTCTGCAGGGACATGCGGCGAACGGCATGGTTCCGCAATATCGGGCGCATGGTGAGCCTGAATGACGTGGAGCTTGCGCAGAAGCAGGAGCTGGACGTCAGCTCCGCGCTGATCGGCGAGATCATGCGGCTTCCGGAGAAATACAAGGAAGTCATTCTGCTGCACTATTACGAGGGATTGAACCAAAGCGAGATCGCCGGAATCCTGCGCGTGTCGCCAGCCACCGTTCACAGGCGGCTCATCAAGGCGCGCGCACTGCTCAAGGAATTGCTGGAAGGAGGAAACGGACTTGAAGCAGGATGAAACCTATCGGAAGATCATCCGCAGGGAGATGGACGCGGCATTTGCCGGGCTGGATAGACGGCCCTCGCGTCACGACGCCATCATGCGCTGCATCAAAGGAGAAAGGAAGGTCGTGAGAAAGAAGACCTCGTTCGCGCTGGTGTGCGCGATTGTGCTGACGCTGGCGCTGGGCGGCATAGCCGTCGCCGCGGGGCTGGTGCGCCTGAGCCACTTCAGCGATGTGCTGAAGGAGGATCAGCCGTGGGACGCCGAGCGCCTCTCCCGCGTCGATGCGCTCACGGTCGATCTCGGTCAGACCATCCATCTGACGACGCCTGAGGTCGAGGGCGACGACACCGTGCGCGGCCGGATGCTTGCCGCGATGGGCGGACGCGCGTTCGATCTGACGATCGACGAGGTGTACTGCAACGGCAACAAGCTCTACTACACCTATTCCTTCACCTATGACGACAACCTCGTCTTTACCGGCGAGGGCAAGCCCAGCGGGTTTGACGCGTGGGACGTGGACTACCCGGGTAAGAGGTGGGAGGACATTGCCTCGCTGGGCAACGCCCAGTACTGGGCTGACGAGGACGCCTGGTTCGCAGCGCATCCGCAGGACAGCTGGTTTGGCTCGCTGACGGCCAGCGTCGGCGACGGCGCAGACCTGGCCGACGGCACGAGTCTGCGCATCTGGGACAGTTGGATGGAGCGCGTGGATGCGCATACGATGCGCGCCTTCTACGAGGTTGAGCTGCCCGAGGGCTGCGAGGTGGGCGAGAGCGTCGATATCGTGATGACGGTGATGTACGGCGGCGTGCTGAACTACGTGGACGCGGACGGCGTGCACTGGGCGCGCCTGACTCCGGCGGACAAACGCGGCATCCTCCGCGTGCCGGTGACGGTGCCGGTGACCGGCGGCGTGACGCGGCTGATGGGCGACATGGAGCCGAAGGAATACAACGCGCACGCACGGCTGCTGATTTCCGATTTCGACGTGACCGGCACGGTGACCATCGAGGCCGCAGAGGGCTGGAACAGCGATCTGGACGAGGAAAGCGGCGACTATGTATGCAGCTACATGCTCATCGCAGACGGCGAGGAAAAGGCGAACATCAACGGCAGCGTGAGCCCGATTGCCGAAAATGGCACCTATGAAATTGGGATGCGCTTCAACCTGCCCGCTTCGACGGAGCACATCACCCTGCGCCCGGTGCGCAGAATCAGCGGTGTGGTTGCGGACGGAAGCGAGGATATCGTGCTGAGATAAACCGACGGGCGGCGCGAACCCATCGGGAGCGCCGCCCTGCTAAAGGGAGGAAACAAGATGAAGAAGCTGCTTGGCATGGGGTTTTGCCTGCTGGCGCTGCTGCTTATGCTGATTTGCTCCGCAGCGTCCGCGCAGGAGTATGTGACGCTTGCTCAGCTGCGTGAGCAGATCAAGGCAGGATGGAATGAAACCTATTCGGCAAAGGGGCGCGAGGTCATCGCCGATGTGGAGGTGGCATGGTTCCCGGAGGAGGGGGATGTCTGCCCGCTTTTCAAGGTGGAGCCCTTCTCCATCGACGAGAAGGATGAGCGGCTTGATCCATGGCGTGAGCTGCCGCATAGCCAGATTTACGCGCTGCCGGACAGACTCGTCATCGACGTGCTCGACGACTCAAGGTATCACCTGATCAGACTGGGCTCGTGGAACGGCAAATGGCTGCGTGATGAGTATTCCTACTATGACGGAGAGCTGCCCGACCGGGAAGTGCAGGCGTGCGACGTCACTTGTGAGGAATTTCTCTCGATGGTTGAGGAGGATTTGCTCGAATTGACCGGACTTGCGCTTGAAGATATCCATGTTGACGAAATCAGCGTGTATGGTCCGAGCTACAAGGGGATAAAGTCGAACGGCGAATACAAGCGCGGCGATCAGCTGACGTTGGTCGGCGGGTATTCCCTGATCGCGCATCAGCTTGTCCACGGTATTCCGGTCCTCGGCACGAATGGAGCGGGGGATAAAGGGCGACTCCATTTCAGCTACTATTTGCCCGAGTACCGTTATATGACGATCTGGACGGTCGCGGATCCCACGGAGTTGGTGGAAGACCTGCCGCTGCTCTCCTTCGATGGGTTCAAGACCGAGCTGGAAAAGCTGATTGACGCGGGCAAGCTGCGCGGCTTGAGCGCGATGCGCTTTGGCTACGCCACCTGCCTGGATGGCAAGGTATGGAAGCTTGTCCCGGTCTGGATGGTAACGTGCGGCTATACGGACGATCCGAACAGCGATAAAAACGTTCTGCCCTATCAGGAAGATGACGGAACCGTCGTTTGGCCGACGGGGTATGGCGAACACTATTTCAGCGCTCAGACGGGAGAACTGCTGAAAACCTACCGGCTGAGTGCAGGCGAAGATGCGCTGCCCATGCCCCAAATCCTCACATGGTCTGATGTACGGTAAAGTGTCGCGAAAAAGAGGATATACAAGCAAGCCGCGCTGTCCCCGACGGGATGGCGCGGCTTGCTGATGATGCAGGAAGATGCGAAGGCTGTGGGCGTCTTTTTACAGCAGGCCGGCCGCCCGAAGCTGACTGCGCAGGGTATCGGTCGCGTACTGCAGCGACGAGTAGTCGATCGGATAGATCGACAGCAGCGTCTGCACCGCGCTGATGGCGGTGTTGATCTGCCGGCGCGTATCGTTGGTGATGTACGGCGAGGAGCCGACCAGCTGATACGCGGTGAGCGTCAGATTGTACGCGTCGTTGTAGAGCTCTTCCAGCTCCGAGGTCGTCTGCGAGGCCGTGTAGGCATCGTGCAGCTGGCAGATATGGTTCTCGATGTCCGCCTGGCTCTGCAGCGTCGCGAATTCGCCCAGGTATTTGCGGATCGTGCTGCCGTAGCTGCCGATGTATTCGTAGAGCGGATGGCCGCGCGGGATGAGCACGATGCCGCGATTCTCCACGACGGAGCTGGAACAGTATTCCGTAGCCAGCAGGCCGGAATCCGTGCAGACGGAAACCTGCTTGTGCATGCTGCAGTAGGACGTGGGCACGCTGCCCTCATACCAGTAATCCGTGATCGTCTTGTAGCCGCTGACATCATTGTAGCATGCGTCGGTCGCCAGCTGGCCGCTGACGCCGCAGGTCGTTACGCGCACCAGGCCGTAGTCAGCCGGCGTGCCGTCGATGATCTCGCGGGAGTCGAGCTTTTTCGCCTTGTGGATCTTCTCCATAAAGCTCTGCCACAGCGGCGCGGCGGCGTTGCCGCCGGTGGCCTTGCTTGACAGCGCCTTGTAGTTGTCGTGACCGATCCACACGGAGGCGGAGTACCAGCCCGTCATGCCGGCGAAAAACACGCCCTTGCTGTCGGAGTTGGTGCCGGTCTTGCCGGCGACCACCTGAGAGGAGATCTTGGCCTTGGTGCCGGTACCGCTCTGTACGGCTTCCTTGAGCATATCCACAACCAGATACGCCGTGGAGGGCTTGAATACCTGATGGCGGTCCTGACGCTGACGCATATCGACGTAGACGTTGCCGTTGCTGTCCAGAATCCTGGAGAAGGAGAGCGGCTGCTGATACACGCCCTTGTTGGCGATGGTGCCGAAGGCGACGGCCATCTGCACCGGCGTGAGGCCGGAAGAGCCAAGCGCCAGACCGAACGGGTCGGCGTTGATGTTCCTGTCGTCAATGCCCATCAGATGCAGATAGTTGACCGCGCGGGACACACCGACGTAGCTCATCAGAATCTGCGCGGCAGAGGTGTTGTACGAATTGCGCAGCGCGCTTCTGAAGCTCTGCGGCCCCTTGTATCCGCCGCCGCCGTAGTTCTGCGGCCAGGAATCCTTGCCGGAGGAATCCTTCCAGCCGGAGATCGGTACGGGCATGTTGTAGGCGATGGAGGCGGGCGACGCGCCCAGGTCGATGGCCGGGGCGTAGACGGTCAGGGGCTTGATGGAGGAACCGACGGGCATGGTCATGTCGCTGGCCCGGTTGAGCGTCTTGCGGGCGGTCGGCTTATAGCGGCCGCCGACGATGGCCTTGAGCTCGCCCGTGCGGTAATCGTACACGCACGCCGCGGCCTGCGGCTGCTCAATCTCGGTGTAGGTGCCGTCCGCGTTGCGGGACTGATAGACCTTGTCGGACGGATCGCGCAGGCGGGGATAGTCGTCCCAGGTCGCCAGCGTGTTTTCCACGATTTCCTGAATCTCCGTATCCAGGCACAGGTAGACGCTGTAGCCGCCGGTGCGCAGCTCGTTTTCCATCGCGTAGCGGTTGGCGGAGGTGTCCTCCAGACCGTTGAGCGTGAGGAACGTGTCCACCACGTCGCTGATGGCATATTCGACATAGTGCGGATAGTCGTACATATCCGTCGATGCGGGCGAGGTTTCCAGCACGTTGGCCGTGGACCGGTCCAGCGCGGCCATGTATTCCTGCGTGGAGATCAGACCGTTTTCACGCATCTGGCGCAGCACATAGTCGGTGCGGTTGTTGGTGATATCGGCAGTGCTGCTGCCCTCGGTGTTGCGGGTGTAGAAGTTGCGGCGCGGGTTGTAGTAGTTGGGGCTGCGGGTCATGCCGGCGAGCATGGCGCATTCGCGCAGCGTCAGCTCGCCCAGCTCCTTGCCGAAATAGCCGTAGGCCGCGACTTTGACGCCGTAATAGCTGCCGCCCAGAAAGATGGTGTTGAGGTAGCTTTCCAGGATCTGCTCCTTGGTGTAGCGCGTCTCCAGCTCCATCGCCAGATACGCCTCCTGCAGCTTGCGCTTGTAGCTCTGCTCGCTGGAGAGAACCGTCTTCTTGATGAGCTGCTGGGTGATGGTGGAGCCGCCCTGCGAGGAGCTGGTGGTCAGGTTGGTCACCAGCGCGCCGACAATGCGCTTGACATCCACGCCGTTGTGCTCGTAAAAGCGCGCGTCCTCCACGGCGATGAACGCGTTTTGCAGCATCTCGGGGATCTCGTCGATGGAGACCATGACGCGGTCCTCGGTGCCCTTGTAGTCGGTGATCAGGTTGCCCTCGCTGTCATAGATGAAGGAGGTTTTGTCCTGCGCGCCGAGTGCGGCCAGATCGAGCGTCGGCGCGGTATCGACATACGCCTTGGCGATGCCGATCAGCGCGCCGGCCAGCGCCAGGCACGCGCACAGGATCAGAAGCGTGGACAGGCGGATGGTGGACACCAGCACGCTGAGCAGGAAGTTGGGCTGTTTGGTCCGGGGCTTGAAGATCGAGCGCGGATGATCGGAAGCATCGTCATTTTTCTTCTTGCGCTTTTTCTCATCCGGCGAGCCGGAGACCGGCGCGGGCATGCGAGAGGTGCGCACTGGTGCAACCTTCTGCGTGCCGCTGTCCGGGCTGGATGAATCAAGCTCCCCGCCGGAGAGGAGCTCTTCCTCTGGCGGCGTCAGCGGAGCGTTTTTCGTTTTCTTGCTTGCGTCGTTGGGCATACAGTTCCTCCTTGATGAGGGGTAGGGTGATGGATATTCACAACAATTATACCACACAATCGGCCCCTCCGCATCACAAAAGCAAAAAAGCGGCGGGTTTTGAATATAAGACGAAGGGAGGGATCAAATGACTGCCGCTGAGATCAGAAAATATTCAAGGCGCGTCAGGAGGCGGCGCTTTCTGCGGCGCATGCTGCTGCTTGCGCTGCTGCTGCTGGCGCTCTTTCTGGCTGTCGATCGCAATTTCCGGCCGCTCGTCTTTTCGCTGGCGGAAGCGCGCTCAGCAGCCATGGCCTCGCAGGTGCTCTCCGGCGCGCTGGCGGAGGCGATTGAGGATGGCGTGACGTATGAGGAACTGATGAATGTGAAGATGGATCAAAACGGGCAGGTCGCGTTGCTCTCGGCCAACACTATGGCGATGAACCGCCTGGCGGCCCGGGCGGGCGACGCGGCGCTGCGCAGACTGAACAATATGAGCAGCGAACGCGTGACCGTGCCCCTGGGCGCGGTGCTGGGCACGACGCTCTTTTCCGGCAGTGGTCCGGGCGTGCCGGTGTCCATCGTGCCCATCGGATCGATTTTTACAGATTTCGCCACGGAATTCGAGGCATGCGGCATCAATCAGACGCGCCACAAGGTCTATCTGCAGGTGACGGCGAACATCAGGATCGTCATTCCCACCGGCGCGAAGACGACGAAGGTCTCCGCCAACATGCTCGTTGCGGAGTCGATCATCGTCGGCAGGGTGCCGGAAGGCTTTGTGGGGTACGATCTGACGGAAGAGGAGCTGAACATGGTGCCATGACGCCTGACATGCCGGGACTGATAAGGAGAAATGACGCCCAATGCAGCCAGTCTTTGAGATGCGTGTTCGTGTCTGATGACCGCATCATGGAGTCTGCGTGTTCATTTGGCAGGAGTCCATGAAATGACATAAAGACGGCCGAAAGGCCGTTTTTTTCGGTACAGCAGGCTTGCTCATGATGACCGGTTTGGTAGAAATTGTCTTCAGAATGCGATTTATGCTTCTAAGATCATGACGAATTGCGTATGAATGGTAAAGAATTGGTGAGTATGCCGGATACTGTATTTACATCACGACGAAGGCATGATAAGATAATATCAAGATAGATACATATATCGAGAATTGTATGTTTGACTGGTGTGGGAGGAAGAAGAATGGAAATCGTACGCGTCGTTGTGGCAGATGATAATGTACAGCTGAGAAACATGATCACGGAATACCTGAGCCAGCAGAGCGGCATGGAGATTGTCGGCGCAGCCGCAAACGGTCTGGAAACCATCGAGCAGGTGCAGGAGAAGCAGCCGGATGTACTGATCTGTGATATGATTATGCCGCAGATGGACGGATATGGCGTGCTTGAGCGGCTTCTGGAGATGAAGCTTGAGAAGCAGCCGAAGGTGATTGCCCTGACGGCGCTGGGCAGGGACGATTTCATTTCCCGTGCGATCGATCTTGGCGTATGCTATTACATGGTGAAGCCGTTTGATTTCGCGATGCTTGCCCAGCGCATCTATGAGGCGGCGGGGGAAGAAGGGCGCGCGGATGCGCTGAACATGCGCATGCATCAGGAAAGCAGCGCCGGCGCGGACAACCTCGAGGAACGCATCGCCAACCTGTTCCTGACCGTCGGCATCCCCGCGCACATCAAGGGCTATCAGTTCCTGCGCGAGGCCGTGAAGATGGTCATCGACAATCCCGACCTGATGAGCCGCATCACCAAGGAGCTCTACCCGGGCATCGCGCACCGCTTCGGCACGACGAGTAGCAAGGTGGAGCGCGCCATCCGCCACGCCATCGAGGTCGCCTGGAACCGCGGGCGCATCGAGGCGCTGGACGAGGCCTTCGGCAAGAACGTGTGCTCGCTGGACGACAAGCCGACCAACGGCGAGTTCATCGCGCTGGTGAGCGACAGGCTGAGGATCAGGGAAAGCGCGTAATAGCTCAAAAAGTGGGATGTCGGGCAAGAAGGGGGAGTGAATTCTTCTTTTAAAAACCAATAAAAATGACCATAATCCAATGAATTAAACGATATAAAACATACTGTTATTGGCCTTGGAATTGCTTTATCTCTCATAATTAAAAATCGGGCCGACGAAGAACCTGTTTGTCGGTTTGAGGGGGGAAAAGCTTATGAATATAGAAAAGATGATCGGTGTCTACGTCGAATACTGCCGCAGTGAAATGCTGCGTCCGAAGACTATTGAAGCCTATAAACAAGGACTGTATCTCTTCGCTGCGTGGCTCAAAGAGAATGAAAATGTCACAGACTTTGAAGCTGTGAAAGACGTCATGATCCGCAGATATATGCTTGATCTGCAGAACAGAGGCAAGTATACATTCTCCGCAGACAGAAAGCAGGAGATGATCAACTATCCGACGCATCGCCGTGATTACAATCAGAAGCTCAGCAACATCACGATCAACAATTATCTGCGATACATCCGCACGTTCTTTGCATGGCTGCTTGAGATGGAGTATATCGAGAAGACGCCCATGAAGAAGGTGAGGCTGCTGCCGCAGGAACGGCCTCCCAAGGAGTATTTGGAAGATTATGAGGTCAAGCGACTGCTGCAGGTGCTGAACACAGATTTGTTTGTGGAGTACCGGGATAAGACAGTCATGATGATCATGCTTGACAGCGGCACAAGGCTGGGCGAGACGCTTTCTGTTGAAACAGAGCAGATTGATTTGATGGAGAAGTCAATCCTGCTGCCTGCTGAAAAGACGAAAGGCCGTAAGACACGGACAGTGTTCTTTTCTCAGAAAACAGAAAAGGAACTGCGTAAGTGGCTCAAATACAAAGAGCGTTACTGCAGTTCCGATTATGCATTTCCGATCCGAAGCACCGGGCGGCCAATGACTGTTTCGCAGTATGGCACGAACTTCAGAAAGTATATGGTCAGGGCAGGAATTACGAAGAAGGTATCGCCGCATACTCTGAGAAATAACTTTGCAAAGCGCTGCTTGCTCAGCGGCATGGACATCTACACACTTAGCCGCATTCTGGGTCATTCAAGTGTGAAGGTGACGGAGAGAAACTATCTTGACGTCAAGGATGAGGAATTGAAGGAGAAGTATCTGGAACATAGCCCGATTAACAATATCTATCACAAGTGAATTGAGGGGAGAAGCTTGAGGGCTTCTCCTTATTTTCGTCTACAGAACAAGCAATCAAGGCGTAATGAACTTTGAGTCTTCTTTGAATCATCTTTGACACAGCTGCGAAACGAGATTAACACAACTTCTGAATATCTTTGGATCAACTTTTGAAGGCATGCGCAGGGAAGGTGTGTTTACAACACATATCAGGCTGGAATTGTAAGAGAGCGTCAAGATCAGGGAGAAACCTATGCCGAAATAGCAGCCAGCTTAGGTTTAGAGAAGAAACAAGTACAGAAACTGATGGAACGGCAGCGAAGGAAGGAACGAATGCTGGAAGCCGGATACATTCCACGCCCCAAGGGACGCCCACACAAAGAACCACTCAATGAGAGAGAAAAACAGCAAAATGAGCTCATGAAGCTGCGGATGCAGGTTGAGTTGCTGCAAAATTTTCTGTCCGAAGCTGGAAGGAGGTGAAGCTGAAGTATCGAGTTATTGAACGATTCCGTGGAAAATACAGCGTCGAGGCTATGTGCGAAGTATTTGAGGTAAGCCGCAGCGGGTACTACGCGTGGAGGAGCCGGCAGAACAAAGAAGCAAAGGATCAGTGGCTGATTGACCTGATAGTGGAATGCCAAAAGCAGTGCAAACAGACCTACGGGATCCGCCGCGTCCGGCGCTGGATCCAGCGCCGAACCGGAAAGCTGGTGAACACCAAGGCGATCCTGCGGGTCATGCGCAAGCTGAATTTGCTGTCGGTCATTCGTCGCTGCAGACCCTATACCCGCTACCAGCAGGCCGTTCACAAGTATCCCAATCTGCTGGACCGAAACTTCGATCAGGCAAAGCCCAATCAGTTCTGGGTGACAGACATCACCTACATCCCGATTCCGGGCAATATGCTGTACATGTGTGCTGTGCTGGATTTGTGCGGAAAGGTTGTCCTTGCGTGGAAAATCGGCACTAACATGTCTTCTTCTCTCGTCACGGACACCATTCGTGAGGCCCTACAACAAGAAAAGGTCACTGGTGGACTTGCTCTCCACAGTGACCAGGGGTCTCAATACACATCCCAAGCATACTTCGACCTGACGCAAGCATATCACGTTTTACCCTCCATGTCCAGCCCCGGCTGCCCCTACGATAACGCAGCAATGGAGAATTTCTTCGGAATCCTGAAAGCGGAATGCTTGTATCGTGCGCACTTCACCACCCGCACCGAAGTAGAGCAACTTGTCACCGAGTACGTTGATTTCTACAATTTTGAGCGTATCTCACTCAAAAACGGTCTCACCCCGGTTGAAATCCGAAGCAAGACCGCGTAATCCTATGAAATTCTACGACAGCCCCTTATTTTCGTGTCTGCTACTCGGGGAACAGTCCAGCAAGCCCTTCTCACATCTTTTTTCATTTTCTTTTAGGGCTTATCCTGACAGCCCCTTTTGATCGTTCAAATGCGCTGGTGATCCACGCTTCTCATGGGCGGACGACCTGATAGCCTTCGGCAACGTCGTCCAGCGTCACTTCACTGTCAGTCGCCACGATGCCTCCATTCAGGGGATACAGGGGGAAGATCCCCTGATCCACCAGGGCCATAAGGCCCGCTTCATCCAGCGTTTCGGCGGCATAGAAGGGCAGGAGACGGAGCAGCGTTTCAGCGCAGCCGACGCTGTGGGACGTGGCCAGCATTGCGGGGAGGGCGCTCCGGCTCATGCCGTCTTTGAGGTCGGCAAAGGCGGTGCGCACCGTCCCGTCCGCAAACTGATAGTAGAAGATTTCCTTCTGTGGGTTCAGCGGGAAGCTGCGCAGGCTCACCAGGCTTGTCCCGCCGGCGTAGCACAGGCATGCGGCCTTACACACCTGCTGGCCCTGCGGCCGGTCATACAGGTTGTAGGAATAGCACAGCTGCGGTGCGCTCAGGCTGCGGACAAAACCGTCATAGCTGGAGATCACCCCGCGGTTGTAGCCGGCGTCCTCCATCACCTGCGCCAGCGTGTCGATGATGAAGGCGTTCTTCATCCAGGAAAAGTCCACCAGGTTCACAATGCCGTATTCCGCGGCAAAGGACAGGTAGGCGTCCGACACCGTCAGCTGCAGGGTTGAATTCCCCAGCAGCTCCACACGCACGTCCGCAGAGCTTCGGGCAAACGCTGCCGCCTGTCCGACAAAGAGACGGATGTCCTCGTTCTGGTAGGAATCAAAGCCCTGAGTTTCCCAGTCCTCGGTGCAGAAGAACAGGCTCTGGTATTCCGCGTATACCGGCGCCAGATAGACGTATCGGCTGCCCAGCCGCTCCAACTGCTCAAACGCCCGGTACAGCAGTGGATCGACCTGAATGGGGGTGTTGACGCTGCGGTTCAGTGCATACAGATTGTTTGCTTCCTCGCAAGCCTCGTAGGCGCTGAAGACGCGGTAGGCGCGCTCGGTCGCCTCGGTGTACAGCGCGGTGATCGCTTTGAGCTCTGCCGCCGCAGCCATGCCGCTGCCGCTCAGATCATAGCTGAAGATGAAATCCTGGCTGCAGTTCATCTCGCCCGAGGAGCTGACCTCGATCTCGCGCCAGCCCTGATCGACGCGCGTGAGGGCGCCGATGGCGCAGGCGAAGGCGGCCACTGCGATGACAACGGCGAGTGCCGCCAGAATGATCCGTACCCTTGCATGTCCGTCATGCACCTCCACCCGATGAACGGGCTTGGGCTGAAAGACGGTACGGTCCGGAGCTGATCGTTTCATGCCGGTCTCTCCATCAGGCAGATCATATGATCGCCAGCAGCAGGAGCAGGGCGAAGAAGAGCGGGATCACGCACCACAGCGCAAGGCCCACGACAGCGCCCTTTTTGCAGGCCTTGTAGTTGCGGATGTAGTTCTTCTTCCTGAACAACACGCCGGCCAGAAGGCCCAGCGGCGGCAGCAGGAAGGACAGAAAGATCAGCCACTTGCTGCCCGTGTCGTGGACAGGGGCGTTGATAAACTCCGCATCGAGGTTCCATGCCTCCTCCTGCATGGCGGGCGGCTCCTCGCCCGGCTTGAGGATGGTGATGGACTTGATGATCTCGCCCTTTTCACGCTGGGCCTTATAGGCCTCGATTTCCTTCTTGTTGCCGAAGACGAAATGGCCATGGCCGATATCCGTCAGCTCAGGCTTGTCCACGCTGTAATCGTGTACAGAGGGATCGTAGGTAAAGAGCACCTTGTTCTTTTCCAGAATGGGGTCGGGAATCGGGATGGCGGAGATCAGGGAGCGGGTGTAGGGGTGCAGCGGATAGTTGAACAGCTCGCCCGTTTCAGCGATCTCCACGATGTCGCCCTTGTAAATCACGGCGATGCGGTCCGAGATGAAGCGAACGATCGACAGGTCATGTGCGATGAACAGGTACGTCACATCGCGTTCTTTCTGGAACTTCTTCATCAGGTTGAGTACCTGGGCGCGGATGGACACGTCCAGCGCGGAAATGGGCTCGTCGGCAATGATCAGCTCAGGCTCCATCACCGTGGCGCGGGCCAGGCCGATGCGCTGGCGCTGGCCGCCGGAAAACTCGTGCGGATAGCGGGTCAGGTGCTCGGGCAGCAGGCCGACCTCGTTGATGATGGTCTCCACCTTGTTCACGCGGTCAGCCTCGTTCCTGAACAGGTGGAAGTTGTACAGGCCCTCGGAGATGATGTAGTCCACGGTGGCGCGCTCGTTCAGCGAGGCGGCGGGATCCTGGAACACCATCTGGATGTTGCGGATGACCTCCTTGTCAAGGGAACGGGGGATCTTGCCGGAAATGCGCGTGCCCTTGTAGCGGATCTCGCCGGCGGCGCAGGGGTTCACGCGGATGACCGCGCGGCCGATGGTGGTTTTGCCGGAGCCGGACTCGCCCACCAGGGAGAAGGTTTCGCCCTTGTAAATGTCGAAGTTGGCGTTTTTCACCGCCTTCACGGCATTGTCGCCCTTGCCGAAGGTGATGTCAAGGTTCTTAATGGAAAGGATAATCTCGCGGCCGTTCTCGTCCATAGGCCCGTGCTCTGGCAGATGGGAGGCCTTGACATTGGCGGCGTTTTCGCTCGTATTCATCGGTCATACCTCCTGTCAGATGTTGAAAGCTTCAATCAGCTTCTCGTGGATGTTCTGGATGATTTCAGGCTTCTCCACCTTGGGCGCGCGGGGATCCAGCAGCCAGGTCTTCGCAAAGTGGGTCTCCGTGATCTGAAACATGGGCGGGTCAAGCAGCGTGTCGATCTTCATGCAGTACGGATTTCTGGGCGCAAAGGGATCGCCGACGATCTTGTTGTACAGAGACGGCGGCGTGCCGGTGATGGAATAGAGCACGGTGTTCTTCTGCGCCAGCTGGGGCAGAGAGGACAGCAGCGCCCAGGTGTAGGGATGACGGGGATCGAAGAAGACCTCGTCCACCTTGCCCAGCTCCACGATCTGCCCGGCATACATCACGGCCACGCGGTCGGCGATGTTGGCAACCACGCCCAGGTCATGGGTGATGAACACGATGGTGTAGTTGAATTCCTTCTGCAGATCCTTCAGCAGCTTGAGAATCTGCGCCTGAATGGTCACGTCCAGCGCGGTGGTCGGCTCGTCGCAGATCAGGATCTTGGGCTGGCAGGAGAGCGCGATGGCGATGACGATGCGCTGGCGCATGCCGCCGGAAAACTGGAAGGGATAGTCGTCAAAGCGCTTCTCGGCGTTGGGGATGCCCACCTTGTGCATCAGCTCCAGCGCGCGCAGGCGGGCCTCCGCCTCGGAGCACTGCTGATGCTTGAGGATGATGGAGGTAATCTGCTTGCCGATGGTGATGATGGGGTTCAGGCTGGTCATGGGGTCCTGGAACACGGTGGCGATCCGTTTGCCGCGGATCTGCGTCCAGTCGTTGGCGTCCTTGACCTTGGCCAGGTTGATCACGCATGTGCCGTGCAGGCGGTCTTCCGTCTTGTCCAGGTACTTCACGCGGAAGGTCACCGCATCGAACACCGCGTTGAGCACGGCGTCGTTGCTCAGGTCCTTGCCGTTGAGCATGGCCTTGCGCAGCTCCTCCAGCAGCAGGCGGATGCACTTGCTGCGCTTGACCGTGCCGTAGCGGCCCACGGACAGATAAACCTCGTAGGCGAGCGTCTCGTTGCGGCGGAGGATGTCCTCGCCGATGGGCTGCTGAATCTCGCTGTGATAGCGCTGCTTCAGCTCCTGCATGCGGCGCTCATGCTGCTGGCGATAGGCGGTATCGGCAAGCGCTTCTTTTTTGCGGGCCTCGGTCATCTCGGCCTTGTGCTTCTGTAGCGCCTTGATCCTGGCGTCGTAATCAGCGATCTGGGCCGCGGTTTCCTTGATTTTGGCCTTCTCGTTGTGGGGATCGAAGGTCTGCTTCAGGTTGAAGGCCTCGGTGCGCTGGTAAACCAGCTCGCTGATTTCGTCATCCAGCTTCTGCGCATCCTCGGGGCTCAGGGACGCGCGGGCCTCCAGTTCAGCGTTGAGCGCCTGCATCTCCTTATAGGTCGCGGCGCCGTTTTCCAGGCGGGCGTGCCGGTTCAGCTTCTCCCGGATGCCCTCGACGGTCTTCCAGCGGCTGGAGGTCATGGGCACCACAGTATCCACCAGTTCGGCGTCGTTGAAGATCACGTCGCCCCGGCTGATGAAGCCGTTGGCGTCCAGCATGCCGGCGAAGGTCTTGGTGAATACAGACTTGCCGGAGCCGGACTCGCCCACGATGGCGATGGACTCATTCTCCAGGATGTCCAGCGAAATGCCGCGAATCGCCGTCAGCACACGGCCGCGGACATTGAACTTGACCTCCAGATCCCTGACGGACAGGAGCACATTCTTCTCTTCCATCATACCGCACCTCACATATGGGTTCTGGGGTCAGACGCGTCGCCCAGGTTCTGGCCGACGACGTACAGCACCACCGTGATGATCGACGCGACGGCTACCGGCGTCCAGAACTCAAACTGCCAGCCGGGGGTCAGCATGGCGTTTTCCGCCTCGTAGATCATCTTGCCCAGGGACATTTCCGACATGCCCATGCCGATATAGGAGAGGAACACCTCATAGCTGATGTAGGAGGGGATCTCCGTGGCGACCAGGGTCACGACGATGGAGGTCATGAAGGGCAGGATGTTCTTGGTGGCAATGCGCAGGATGGGCGTGCCCAGGCAGCGGGAGGCGAGGTTGTACTCACGGTCGCGGATGATGATGACCTGCGTGCGGATGAAATACGCGATGCTCAGCCAGCCGGTGACGGTCAGCGCGAACACCATCGTCCAGAAGCCTGCGGAGAAGATCAGCACCAGCACGGAAATGAACAGGATGTAGGGGACGTTGCCGATGATGTTGTACACCTCGGTCATCACGATGTCCACCTTCTTGGAGAAGCCCCACACGGCGCCCACGAGGATGCCCACCGTCATGTTGATGAGCGCGCAGATGAACGCCATGGAAATGGAGATTCTCGCGCCGTTCCACACCGCGCCGAAGGTAGACTCGCCGGACTTGCCCGAGCCGAAGATCCATTCCAGGCTGAAGCCGTACTTCTCGATGGCGGCCGAGGGGGTCAGGTGCTTGGCGGAGGAGTCCATCAGGTTGGCGAACTGGTCGTAGGGGACGAGCGCCGGGTACACATAGATGAAGAGCAGGAGCAGCGTAAACAGGGTCAGAATCACCACATTCGAGCGCTTGCGGAAGAACACGCGGAACACGCTGCGCCAATAAGAATACCGGGGAGCCGTGATCTTTTCGGATTCCAGGTCGTTGTGATCCACCCGGGAAAACAGCTCCTCATCAGACAGGTTCAGTTCATCGAATGTCATCTGTTCGTTCTTCATTGTCTCTTACCTTGCTTTCGATGTAAAGGAGATTCTCGGGTCAACCAGCGACATCAGGACGTCGCCCAGAATGAGACTGATGATGGACAGCAGCGCATAGAACAGCGTCACGCCGACGATCACGCCGTTGTCGTACATGTTGATGGCCTTGGTGAGCAGGTTGCCTGCGCCGGGCACCACATACACGCGCTCGGTGATGATGGCGCCGGTGATGGCGAAGAGCACCGTGCCGGGGATGCCGTGCACCAGCGGGATGATGGCGTTCTTGAGGATGTGCTTGGTGAAGATCTCGTTCTCGGAGAGGCCGCCGCTGCGGGCGAACTTCACATAGTCGGAATTCATCTGGTCGATCATGTAGCGGCGCAGCCACTTCATCAGATTGGCAACGGAGGGCAGCGCCAGGGACACGATGGGCAGCACATACATCAGATAGCTGCTCTTGTCGATGTCAAAGGTGGTCGGCAGGCCCATCGCGCCGCCGATGGCCTTGAACAGGAAGATGTAGGCCAGCGAGGGAACGGCAATGATGAAGACGATGTAGAGGGTGCCCAGCTTGTCCAGCAGTCTGTCCTTCTTGCGGGCCATGGCAATGCCCAGCGGCACGCCCAGGGCGTAGGCCATCAGGGAGGACAGAATGCCGATGACGAAGGAGAAGCCTACCTTGGACTTGGCGTTCTTCACCGTGGACACGGAGGTGTAGTCGTCGGTGAAGCGGTCGGAGGATACCATGCTGCTCTGCCGTGAGCCGGCGATGTAGACGGCGGTATGCAGGTCGTCGGCGCTCTCCTCCACCAGGCCGGTGGGGTAGGCGACGGTGGACAGGACATAGGAGCCCTGCGGCATGGTCATGGTTTCAAACACGTCCACGCCCAGGTTCACGGCGTAGGACTTGCCCAGGTTGATCTGCAGAAGATTCTGGTGCACGAAGGGAAATTTGTTGTCAAAATATAATAAATACTTGTGCTTGGTGCCATTGCCGATAATCGCGGGGGAGAACTTCTCGCCGCCGTACAGCGGGTCGTGGAGGGTGAAGGTCAGGCCGCGATTCTCGATGTCCTCCTGCACATAGTGAATATTGTCTACGCTGAAAATGCCGGTGAAATACCCCACCAGCCGGGAGAACAGAGGTTTATCCTTGTAGGCAAACAGCTGCTGCTGTCCGCCGGAGACATACTTCTTGGGGGTCTGCATTTTTGCATCCCTGCGGATCACCGTGTAGCCCTTTGCTTCATAGGCTTCGGTGAACCGCTGAACGTATTTCGCCACGTCCTCGCTGTCGTTCTCCGGCTTTTTGCCGAAGCTGGCGACGGACTGGCGCTCTTCCTCGGTGATTTCGCCTTTGGCGGTGAGCTCAAGCAAATACTCGGTGTAGGGCACATAGTCGATGTAGCCGTACTCCTCCCATTTGCGGTACATGTATGCTTCCTTCTGATTATTGCCCAGTTGCTTGTAGGTGGGATCCATGGCAAAAATCAGCTGTCGGTCCAGTGCGGAGTAAATCAGCAGCATCACGATGCCGACAACGATCACCACAGAGACCAAACCGTGCAGAATACGCTTCATCAGATACTTTGTCATACGCTCATTCCTCAATAGCGCGATACGGGAGCGGCGTTTTGCGCCGCCCCCGTATCGCAGAATTTGGTGCCGCGAAGGTTCAGATCATCGGGATCAGAAGATACCGGTGCACTTGACCATATAGCCGGCGTAGTCGGGCAGGAAAGTATCCAGATAGGTCTGCGGATCGCCGTAGTCGGGGCCCCAGCCGGACACGTCGTACAGGTTGTAGTTGGCCTCATAGCCGTAATCGGTGTAGTAGCCGGCGTAGTACCACTCCTGAGAGGTCTGGCACTCGGTCTTGTTGACCTTCACCAGGCCGTTCAGGGACTCCTCAATGCTCATGCGGACAACCTCGCCGCGGTTGGCAAAGGAGGTGGAGGCGACATACACGGGCAGGTCGAGGTAGATGGGATTTTCGGCGTCGATCACAACGCCCTCGGCGGCGAGCTCGGCGATGGCCAGCTCCAGCTCAGCCCTGGCGGCTTCCGGATTGTACCAGCCGTCAAAGCCGAAGGAAGCGCCCAGGCCGCCCTCAGCGTCGGGATCCCAAACCTTCACGGGGATTCCGTCGGCGTCCAGCTGGGCCTGCATCACGGCGCCGTAGAAGGTGCCGGCGGGGAAGGTGGTGTCCACGCCGTTGATGGCGATGGTCACGTCCTCAGTCAGCTGCACGAAGTTGCCCGGGGTGTAGGAGTTGATCAGGGAGGTCAGCTTGAGCTCCTCGCCGACGGACTGCGCGTTGTAGGTGGCGCGGTCAAGACCCATGGCGACAGCGCGGCGGAAATGCACGTTGCGCATGGCCTTCTGGGTGCGCGCAGCCTGCTCCTCGGTCTGCGGGGAAGCCACAGCGCCGTCGTTCACATTGGCGAAGGCGTTGCGGTTGATGTTCAGGAAGGTGCCGTAGGAGGTAGCGTCGGTGGAGGCGGTGTAGCCGTACTTCTCAAACATGCCGTCCTGCTTGGCAACCTCCAGGGCGGAGGCGTTCAGGCCGGTGCCGGAGATGACATTGGCCTTCATGTCGTTGTAGCCCTTGAGCGCGTCGGAGCCATCGTTGAACTTCCAGCTGATGGTCTTGATGTTGATGGCGTCCTTGTTCCAGTAGTTCTCGTTGGCAGAGAACACGATGGTGTTTTCAGGGGTCAGGTTGGTGACCAGATACGGACCGCAGTAGGCGATGTGATCGGGATCCTTGCCGTACAGGTAGGTCTCGCTGTCGGGCGCGTAGTCGGCACCGAAGCCGCCGCCCTGGGACAGGAAGTACTCACGGTTCATGGGCGCGAACACGGAGTAGCTCAGCATGGTCATGAAATAGGGAGCCGGGGCTTCCAGGGTGTACTGCAGGGTGTAGGTATCCACAGCCTTCACGCCGACCTCGTTAAAGTCGGTGATGGCGCCGTCGATGTACGCCTGGGCATTCAGCAGGCCGCAGCCGCCGTCAGCGCCCACCAGGTACTCCAGGCCGCCCATGGCGTCGAGCATGTGGTTCATGCCGGCCACGAAGTCATCGGCGGTCACGTCGGCAACCTTACGGCCCTGGCTGTCCACCCAGATCACGCCCTCGCGGAGCTTGAAGGTGTACACGGTGCCGGTCTCGTCCACGGACCACTCGGTGGCCAGGGCGGGCTGCATCACGTTCTCCATGTCATACTCGATCAGGCCGTCGTAGGTGTTGACGATGGCCTCGTTGTCGGCCGCGCGGGAGGTGGCCAGGGTATCCCAGGTCTTGGGATCGGAGGAGTAGAGGCCGTAGCCGTACTCGGTGCTCAGGGTGTAGCCCTTGCCGAGCAGGTAGTCCTTCGCCCACTGCTCGTAGGTGCCGGTGCCCTTCAGCTCGGCATACTTGGCCTTCATCTCATCGCGCTCCTCGGTGGTGATGGGATTCTCGTTCACCACCAGGGCCTGATGGAAGCGGTAGCTGTCCAGGCCCCAGAGCACGGAGCTGATCGTGTAGGGCGCCACGCGGCTGATGGCGTAGTTGCCGCCCTTGGAGGTGCCGGGCTGATACACGGCAGATTCCATCAGCTTGGCTTCCGCCACGGCCATCTGGGCATAACGAAGGGACAGGTTGGTCACCTCGTCGCGGCCGGCCATGTAGGTGTCGTAGAACTCGCCCAGAGCCTGGGTGTAGAGTTCGGAAGAGGTAGCGCCGTAGGCTTCAACGTCGAAGTCTTCCGCAGCGGCGAAAGACATGCTCAGCGTCATAGCCAGGGCCAGGAACAAAGCAAGGAACTTCTTCATGATTTATTCCCCCTTTTTCATATTTCCGTCTGAAGACGGATTTTTGCCTATCCATTATAGTATAGAATGCATGTCATTGCAAACGTTTTTCAGGAATTCTGTATGTCTTTTGTCTTTTTTACAGGTGCCCGGTGCGAATCCCGGGCACGCGGGGTCAGGGCGCGTTTCTGTTTTTATAGTCCCGCGGCGAGATGCCGTAGAACCGCCGGAAGGCCTTGCTGAAGTAATCGGCGCTGCTGTAGCCGAGGCAGTCGGCAATGGTCTGCAGCGAGAGCTTTTTGTTTTGAAGCAGCTTGAGCGCATGCTCCATGCGGACCTGCTGGATGTACTCGTACACAGCGCAGCCATACTGCGCCCGGAAGATTCTGCTGACATATTCCCGGCTGAAATAGAACTTGTCCGCGATTTTGTCCAGATTGATGTCCTCGCTGTAATGCGCGTCGATATAGGCCCGGATCTCTGCGGCGACGTCCGCGGGCAGGCGCGATTCTCTCGGACGCTGGGGCAGATGGGGGAGCGCCTTCCCCAGCGCGGCGAGCAGCTCGTCCACGTCGATGGGCTTGAGCAGATAGTCAAGCACGTTGTAGCGGATGGCCGCGCGCGCAAAGTCGAAGGAATCATAGCCGCTGACGACGATGAACTGCGCGTCGGGAAAGCGCTCGGTGGCTTTGGACAGAAAGGTGACGCCGTCCATCATCGGCATGTTCATGTCAACAAAGACGATCGCGGGCTGAAGGCGCTCCATGAGCTCAAGCGCCTGGACGCCGTTGCAGGCGGACTGCGGCTCGCAAAGCCCCAGGGAGGCCCAGTCAACAAGCGAACGGATCGCCTGATGAACGGATTGCTCGTCGTCAATGATCAGCGTGTTGTGCATGAATGAGAACCTCCATCGGAATCAGAATGCGGATGCTCGTCAGGCGGCTGGGGGAGGAGACGCTGTCGATTTCGACGCATGCCTGCCCGTTGTAGAGCAGGCGCAGGCGCGAGGCCAGGTTGCTCAGGCCGATTTTCTGCATGAAGACCACGTTCTCGCTCTCAAAGATCCTGCGCAGCTCCAGCAGCTGCTCCTGCGGAATGCCTGCGCCGTCGTCCTGAACGCAGATCACGCTGATGCCGTTTTGAATCCTGCATTCGATGGACAGGCGGATGGTGTCAACCTCGCCCTTCATGCCGTGAACGACGGAGTTTTCCACCAGCGACAGCAGCGACAGCTTCGGAAAGGATTTGTCAAGAAGCGCTTCGTCGGCGTACAGATCGTATTCCAGCCTGTCGCCAAAGCGCGCTTTTTGAATCGTCAGATACCGGCGCACATGGTCCAGCTCGCTGGCCAGATCGGCAAAGTTGCCGCCCTTGATCGTGTAGCGGAGCATCGAGGAGAGCGTGGTGATCAGGCGATAGACCTTGGTGTCGCCTGCGAGGATGGCTTCGGTGGAGATGGCCTGCAGCGTGTTGAAGAGGAAATGCGGATTGGTCTGCGCCTGCAGCGCGGCAAGCTGCGCGGTGCGCTCGTTGAGCGAGGACAAATAGTTCTGATCGATGAGCGCGGAGATGTTGGCGATCATGCGGTTGGCCTCCTCGGACAATCCGGTCATTTCCAGGCTGCCCTGCAGGTCGGCGCGGCTGTGGAAGTTGCCAGAGCCGACCTCCTGCATGCGCTCGGCCAGTATCGACAGGGGCTGCGTCAGCATGTGGATGAGCCCGAAGACCACCAGCGAAATCAGAATGACGGCGCACACGCCCATGATGGAGGTGACGATGAGCAGCTGGTGCAGCGCCGTGTTGATGACGGACATGGGCTTGAGGATGGCGATCGTCAGGCCGTATGCGCTCTTTGCGCCGGGAACGAGCAGATAGCGGACGCCGCCGGAGGTGACCGTGTTTCTTCCTTCGGCCACGGCGGCAATGGCCTCCTGTTCATGGCCGTTTCGTGTGTACGCGGCCCCGCCTTCGTCAAAGAGGCAGACCAGCTCGTCGTTGGCCTGATGGCGCGCAATGATGGCGTCAAGGTACGAGTTGTCCGCCAGAAAGCGGACGACGGCGAGCGGCGTGCTGTGCGGAGAGTTGATGATCGTTCTTGTCACCTGCAGAAAGCCGGATTCGCTGGGCTGGATGGAGAGATAGGCGGGCGGGGCGGAGAATACGGCATGGTCTTCAAAGGTTTCCGGCGCGCGGTAGTCGATGCTGACGATTTTGCGCCGGGGGCTGTCCATGCGCAGGCTCAGGCTGTGCCGCAGCAGATGCAGCTCCATCCATTGCAGATCGCTCCGGCTGTAATACTGAGCGCGGAACGAGTTCTCGACCGTCGTCTGCTGCGCATAGGACACCGCATCCTTCTGCGTGAGGATGGACATGAAGGCGGAATCGTTTCTCAGCTGAAGGGAGAATGCGGCCAGCTCGTCGATATAGGCGTCCAGCTGCTGCGTCTCCAGTTCGAGCGTATGCTCGATGGATGTGGTCTCGTGGCGCACGTTGACGCGGTACTGCGACACATAATTATAGACGAGCTGCGCGGAAAACAGCGCGATGATCACCGCGCTGATGGCCAGACTCAGCTGCGTGCGGATGGAGGTTCTGTTTCGCCACGCGCGAAAACCCGATTTCAGTCCCATAGCTCCATGTCCCAACGTTTCTTCAATATAAATGTCCATACGCGGATTCATTGGCTATATTATAGCATATCCTTTGAGCAAAAAGACAGGTTGTGCCCAAAATATCCTGTAAAGGTCATAAAATAACCTGGAAAAAAACGGAAATATCTTATATACTTTGAACAGAAGGGCACGGATCGCCCAAAGAAACAACCGGAAAAGGAGGAAAAACTATGAAGAAACTGTTTTCCCTGATGCTCGCGGCGGCGATGCTGCTGATGCTGGCGGCGGCGCCTGCGATGGCGGACGGCGCGGAGATCAATATGTTTATCTCCAGCCCCGAGTATGCGGACGCGGTCAACGAGCTGATCGCGGCGTATAAGGAAGTCGCGCCCGACGTGACCATCAACTACGAGACCACCCAGAACGATTATCCGACGCTGCTTAAGACCCGCATCAACGCGGGCATGACCCCGGATATCTTCTCCACCACCTCCGGCAAGGAGATCGGCGACTACATCGAGTATTCCTATAACTTTGCCGCCGAGCCGGCTGCCGCGGCGATGGATCCGGCCGTCACGAACATGATGAAGTACGGCGACGGCGAAGTCCACGGCTTCGCGCTCAAGGGCAATTACTTCGGCGTGGTCTACAACAAGGCAATCTTTGAGGAAGTCGGCATCGAGTTCCCGAAGACGCTCAACGAGTTTGAGAAGGCCTGCGAGGCTATCGCGGCCGCCGGCTATCAGCCCGTGACCACCGGCTTTGCGGAGTGGTGGGTGTTCAAGCATGTCGCGCAGCACTTCATGAGCGCTGCCTGCGAGGATCCGGCCGCGATGATCGCCGCTTTCCAGGCCGGCGAGGCGCACATCAAGGATTATCCGGTGCTCTATGACAACTTCTTCCGCTTCATCGACCTGGCCGTCAAGTACGGCGACAGCAAGCCGCTGGAGACCGACCTCGCGGGTGAGGATTCCGCGCTGGGCGTCGGCAAGGCGGCCATGATGCTGGGCCAGGGCGCGTGGGTTGAGGCTGACCTGCTGGCCATCGACGACACCCTGCAGATCGGCTTCGCCGGCTATCCGGTGACCGACGATCCGGCTCAGAGCCAGGTCATCGGCGGCTCCGACCAGGCGCTGCGCATCAACAAGGATTCCGCGAATCTTCAGGCTGTTCTGGATTTCGTGAACTGGTGGTACACCAGCGAGTACGGCCAGAGCTGGTTCTGCGACGTGGCTGGCGTCATCCCGCCGGTTTCCGGTGCGAAGGTGGCCGACATGCAGATCATCAAGCAGGGTGCTGAGCACGTTGCGGCCGAGGGCTCCGGCGCGCTGGCCATCTGCTACTCCTCCGACAGCTTCAACCAGGCGATGGGCGAGGCCATCCAGGCCTACATCGGCGGCAGCCTGACCAAGGACGAGTGCTGCGCGCAGATCGAGGCGAAGTGGGTTGAGCTCGACGGCTCCGGTGTGTAATCAGGCAAACTGATTGACGAGCAAGGCGCTGTACGGCCGCGCCGTATTTCGATACGGCGCGGCCTTTTTAAGCGACAGGAAAACGCGCAAAACGTGCAGCGTGCGCCGGGCAGACGGATTGTTTCATGCTGCTTGCAGGCGGGCGCGCACGACGTGCTGTTGAACGACTTCACTGATCCGATAACCAGGACACAGAAAGGAGGGAGCGTTATGAAAAGAAAAGCCATGAGCCGGACTGAGCGCAAGGCGCTGGCGGATACGCTGGTCTTTACGCTGCCTGCGGTGGTCATGGTGATCCTTGCGATGTACATTCCGTTCGTCATGAGCGGCTACTATTCTCTGACGGAGTGGAACGGCATCTCGCGCAATCCCGTCTTTATCGGGCTGGAGAATTTCAAGACCATCTTTTCCTCCGGCTCTCCGGAATTCATTCGCGCGCTGATCTTCACCTTCAAGTATTCCGCGCTGTTCATCCTCTTCAGCAATGTGCTGGCGCTGGCGCTGGCCGTCGCGCTGACGCAGAGATTCCGCCTGGCCAATTTCCTGCGCGGCGTGTTCTTCGTGCCCTATATCATGTCCATGACGATCGTGGGCTTTATCTGGAAGTTCATCTTCACGCAGGGCTTTGAAAAGCTGTACGAGATTACCGGCTGGGGATTTTGGAATTACAGCTGGCTGGGCGACGGCGGTCTTGCGTTTTATTCGCTGGTGCTGGTGGGCGTGTGGCAGTCGCTGGGCTTTTACATCGTGCTGTACATCGCAGGCCTGCAGGCCATCCCCACGGATATCCTGGAGGCGGCGAGCATTGACGGCGCCAGCGCCGGCAAACGGTTTTTCTCCGTGGTGCTGCCGATGCTCGGCCCGTCCATCACCACCTGCATCTTCATGTCGCTGACCAACTCGCTGAAGGTCTTTGACATCATCCTCGCCCTGACCAAGGGCGGCCCCGGCGGCGCGACCTATTCCGCCACGCTGGATATCTACCGCGAGGCGTTCCAGAACAACAACTACGGCCTGGGCTCCGCGAAGGCGATTGTGTTCTTCGTGATCGTGCTGGTGCTCACGCAGGTTGTCCTCAGGTTCTTTGAGAGCAGGGAGGTGGAGCAGTAATGAACACCAGGACGCGCAAAAAGCTCGGCCATATCGCGTTCGTCTGCGTGATCACGCTGCTGGCCGCTCTGTACATCTATCCCATCTACCTGATGGTGATCAACTCGATGAAGCCCTTCAAGGAAGTGCTCACCAATGTGCTGGGCCTGCCGACCAAGCTTGCATTGGAAAACTACGCGTATGTGATTGAGAAGATGGACTACTTCCGTCTGTTCTTGAACAACGTGGTCATCACGATCATCGGCATTGCGGGTATTGTGGTGTTCTCCTCCATGGCGGCCTATGTTCTTGACCGCCGTCAGACGAAGTGCACCCGGCTGATTCACACGCTGATCATCACGCCGATGCTGATCCCCTTCCAGACGATCATGATCACGCTGCTCAAGTTCATGAACACCATCCACCTCAACGGTACGACCTGGGGCCTGGGCATCCAGTACTGGGGCTTCGGCATCCCGATGGCGACGTTTATCTACTTCAATTTCATGAAGTCCATCCCGCGCGAGATCGATGAGAGCGCCATGATCGACAGCGCAACGACCTTCCAGACCTACGGCATGATCATCTTCCCGCTGCTCAAGACGGTGACCGCAACCGTGGTGGTGCTGGACGTGATGTGGATCTGGAATGACTTCCTGCTGCCACTGCTGATGGTCAACAGCTCGCCGTCCTCCAAGACGCTGGTGCTGGCGGCCTACAATTTCGTCGGCTCACTCAATACCAAATGGCATTACGCCCTGGCCGCCATGGTGCTGGCGGTGCTACCCTCCGTGGTCGTCTTCATTCTGCTGCAGCGCTATATCGTTGAGGGCGTTGTCGCAGGCGCGGTCAAGGGCTGATCAACAATGCATGTAAAGGAGAAGAGACTATGAAGTTTACCCATGGTTACTGGATCAACAGACCGGAGTATGACCTGCATTTCGCCATCCAGAGCTACACGGCGACGATCACCGAGGATGCGCTGCGTATCATCTGCCCCAGCGTGCCGGTCAGCGGCCGAGGCGACATCATGAATCACGCGGCGCTGACGGTCACCTTCACCGCCCCGATGGAGGATGTCATCCGCGTGAGCGTGGAGCATCACCGCGGCACGGTGAAGAAGGGCCCGTACTTTGAGCTGAATGAGTGCCCCGTCAAGCCCGAGATCACGGAGACCGAGACGGAGTACACCTTCAGAAGCGGCCGGGCGAAGGCCGTCATCAGCAAGGCGTACAAGGGCTGGAGCGTCACCTACTACGGCGACGACAAAAAGCTCACGCAGTCCGAGTACCACGCGATGGCGCACGCTTGGAACAGAGAGACGGGCAAGGAGTACATGATCGACTCGCTGAACCTGGATGTGGGCGAACGTGTCTACGGCCTGGGCGAGCGCTTCACGGCCTATGTCAAAAACGGCCAGGTCGTCGATATCTGGAACGGCGACGGCGGCACGGCCAGCGAGCTCGCCTACAAGAACGTCCCCTTCTACATGACCAACCGCGGCTACGGCGTCCTGGTGGAGAATTCCAGCGATGTGAGCTTTGAGGTGGCCAGCGAAAAGGTGGAGCGCGTGCAGTTCAGCCTGGAGGGGCAGAAGCTGACCTACGATGTCATTTACGGCGGCACGCCCAAGGGCATTTTGGAGCGGTATACCGATCTGGCCGGCAAGCCTGCGCTTCCCCCGGCGTGGAGCTTTGGCCTGTGGCTGTCCACGTCCTTCACCACGAGCTATGACGAAAAGACGGTCACCAGCTTCATCGACGGCATGGCGCAGCGCGATATTCCGCTGAGCGTGTTCCACTTTGACTGCTTCTGGATGAAGGAGAACCACCTGACCGACCTGACCTGGGATCCGGATACCTTCCCGGATCCGGAGGGCCTGCTCAAAAAGCTCAAGGACCGCGGCCTGCACATCTCCTGCTGGCTCAACCCGTACATCGCCCAGGAGAGCAACATGTTCGACGAGGGCGTGGAGAAGGGCTATTTCCTGCACAAGGAGAACGGCGACGTCTGGCAGACGGACATGTGGCAGCCGGGCATGGCGATTCTGGATGTGACCAATCCCGAGGCGCGCGCGTGGTACGCAGACCGCCTGCGTGCGCTGCAGAGGATGGGCGTGGACGCCTTTAAGACGGACTTTGCCGAGCGCATCCCGGTGCGCGGCATCGTCTATCACGACGGCAGCGACCCGCTGCGCATGCACAACTACTACACCTATCTGTACAACAAGCTGGTGTTTGAGACGATCGAGGAATGCCGCGGCAAGGGCGATGCGGTGCTCTTTGCCCGCAGCGCGACCGTGGGCGGCCAGCAGTTCCCGATCCACTGGAACGGCGACAGCAGCGCGACCTACATGAGCATGGCGGAGACGCTGCGCTCCGGCCTGAGCATTTCGCATTCCGGCTTCAGCTTCTGGAGCCATGACATCGCCGGCTTTGAGCAGACGGCGACGGCGGACGTCTACAAGCGCTGGGCGGCGTTTGGTCTGCTCTCCAGCCATTCCCGTCTGCACGGCTCTCAGAGCTATCGCGTGCCGTGGCTCTTCGACGAGGAGGCCAACGATGTCGTGCGCAAGTTCTCCAGACTGAAGAACCGCCTGATGCCGTATCTCTACGGCGCTGCGGTGGAGGCGCACGAGCGGGGCATTCCGGTGCTGCGTCCGATGATGTTCGAGTTCCCGGACAGCATCGCCTGCGAAACCTGCGATACGCAGTACATGCTGGGTGCGAATCTGCTCGTTGCGCCGATCATGTACGAGGACGGCCATGTGGATTACTATCTGCCGCGGGGCGAGTGGACCAGCCTCCTTTCCGATGATACGGTCGTGGGCAATACCTGGCGCAGGGAGACGCATGACTACCTGTCTCTGCCGCTGATGGCGCGCCCGAACAGCGTGGTTCCCATGGGCAGTCACGAGGATCGCCCGGACTATGACTACACCGACGGTTTGGAGCTGCACGTGTTCAGACCCGAGGACGGCGAGATCGTCGTGAAGGTGCCCGACACGAAGGGCAGCATCGCGGCGGTGTACACGGTCAGCACCGTGAACGGCGAGGTGACGGTGAAGACTGACAGCGCCAAGCCGTACAGCGTGATCGTGCACCGCTGATCACACATAGGCTGCGGGACAGGCGATTGGCCTGTCCCGCTTTTCCAAAAAAGCAAGGAGGAATGGAGATGAACCGTCTGTCGCAGACCGTATCGCCGGCGCAGGGCAGGATAACGGGCGGCTATCTGGGCGACATTGTGAAGCGCGTCCAGGACCGCTTGCTTTCCTATCAATGGCGGATTCTCAATGACGAGGTCGCAGATGCGGAGCCGTCGCACTGCATCGACAACTTCCGAATCGCCGCAGGCGTGAAGACCGGAGCATTCTACGGCATGGTGTTTCAGGACAGCGACTTCGGCAAATGGCTGGAGGCGCTGGGCTACAAGCTGATGAGCAAGCCGGACGCGGAGCTGGAGGCGTTGGCCGATGAGGTGATCGGCCTGATGGAGAAGGCGCAGCTTGAGGACGGCTATCTGAATACCTATTTCATCTGCACCGATGTCAGTAAGCGCTGGACGAATCTGCGCGACTGCCATGAGCTGTACTGCGCGGGCCATCTGCTGGAGGGCGCGATCGCCTACTCCCAGGCGACGGGCAGGAAAAAAGCGCTGGAGATCATGACGCGCGTTGCCGACTGCGTCTGCGACTATTTCGGCAGGCAGAATCTGGAGGGATATCCGGGCCATGCGGAGATCGAGCTTGCGCTGTGCAGGCTCTACGATGTGACGGGGAAGAAGCGTTACCTGGACATGGCACAGTCCTTTCTCGAGCGCCGGGGCAGAGAGCCGTATTACTTCGCCGAGGAGCAGAAGAAGGTTGATAAGCCGTTCTTCCCGCACAATGAGAGCTATGGCCGCGCCTATGCGCAGAGCCATCTGCCCGTGCGCGAGCAGTTCACGCTGGAGGGACATGCCGTTCGCGCGCTGTATCTGGCCTGCGGCGCGGCGGATGTCGCGATGCGCACCGGCGACGAAGCGCTCTTTGAGGCCTGCCGGCGTCAGTTTGACAATCTGGTCAGCCGGCGCATGTACATCACAGGCGGCGTAGGCTCTACCTATATTGGCGAGGCGCTGACCTTTGACTATGACCTGCCGGATGATACCGCGTATGCCGAAACCTGCGCATCGGTGGCGCTGATCTTCTTTGCGCACCGAATGCTGCGCGGCGAGCTGAACGGCGTCTATGCGGACGCCATGGAGCGCGCGCTCTACAACACCTGTCTGTCGGGCATGAGCCTTGATCAGGAGCGCTTCTTCTATGTCAATCCGCTGGCTGTGGTTCCCGAGGCGGATGAGAAGGACCCGAGCAAGCGGCATATCCTGCCCGAGCGTCAGCGCTGGCTGAGCTGCGCGTGCTGCCCGCCCAATCTGGCGCGGCTGCTCTGCTCCCTGACGCAGTACCAGCTGACCATCGCCGAAAAGGAGATCTGCGTTCACCTATATCTTCAGTCTAAAATGGAGGTACAGGTGGACGGTCAGCCGGTGAAGCTTGCCTTTGAGACGGAGTATCCTGCGCAGGGCCGCGTCAGAATCCGCGTATCTCCGGGCGATTACGCGCTGAAGCTGCACATTCCCGCGTGGTGCGAATCCTTCCGCATTCAGCGCGGCGGACGGCAGATCGACGCGCAGCAGGTTCGCGGTTACGCCTGCGTGGAGGGGCCGTTTGAGGAGGAAGAAATCGTGCTGGACATGGAGATGGCGCCCAGAATCTGCTATGCGCATCCGAAGGTGCGCAGTGCGGCGGGAAAGGCGGCCGTCGCCTATGGCCCGCTGGTCTACTGCGCCGAGGAGGTGGACAACGGCGCAGACCTGCATCAGCTGCTGCTGGTAAAGGGCGCGCCGCTCTCTTGCCAAGAGACGGAGGAGCTGGGCGGCGCCATGATCATCGAGACGGACGGCATGCGGGAGAGCGCGCCGCAGGGGGATGATCTGTACTACACCGGCAGCCGGCCGCAGCGGGAAAAGGTGCGCATCAGGCTGATACCCTATCACAAGTGGTGCAACCGCGGGAAGAACGAAATGCTGGTCTGGCTGCGGGAAACGGACTGATACTAATTCTTATTAAAACGGCCAAATCCGCACACCATCTTTTCCGCCCTGACTTTGCCTCGCTGCGTTCAACGTACCTCCAGTACGCCTCACTCCACTCGGCTTCGTCAGAACGAAAAATCTGATGTGCTCTGTTAGGCGTTTTAATTGCGAATTAGTATGAAATCCAAACATGGATCACACACCGGAGGACAATCACAGGAAAACCATTGAAAAAGCACATCCGGCTGCCGGACGATGGCAGTCGGATGTGCTTTTGTGCTGCACACGGTTCTGCGCAATTCCTGATAGAATCCAAAAGAGACTGCCTCATTGCTGAGGCAGCCTCCGGAGATGCTGCGTATTGCCCGTTGTCAAGGCTTACTTCGCGAAGACCTTCTTCAGCTGCACGAAGCGCGGCAGGCCGTCTTCCTTGACCATGCCGGTCTCGCCCTGGATGAGCGGCAGGCAGTAGTCGATGAAGCCCTGGTTCACGCCGTTGTGGGCCTCGTTGATCCACTCGAGCGGAACCTTCTTCTCGGTGTTGGCGACCAGGCTCAGGTCGAAGAGCTTCGGCTCGCACTTGTAGCCGTTCTCGTCGCGGGTGCAGGCGAAGCCGACCATCTTGTCGGTCGCGCCGGCAACAGCGGCCTCCACCGCGGTCTTGCCGGACATGAAGGACTCGGCGATGTCGGTGCCGGAGGCGCAGTGCGCGGCGCAGCGCTGCAGCAGGCTCAGCTCGATCGGGCGAACCTTCACGCCCATCTCGGCCTTGATCACGTCGGCCAGGCGGGCAGCCAGGCCGCCCAGCTGGGCATGGCCGAAGCCGTCGGTGCCGGAGGTCTTCGCCTCGGAGACGAAGGTGCCGTCGGCGTAGTGGATGCCCTCGGACACGGCTACCAGGCAGTTCTTCTTCTCGGCGTAGACGCGCTTGACGTCGGCGACGAACTGCTCCATGCTGAAGTCAACCTCCGGCAGGTAGATCAGGTCCGGGCCGTCGTTCTTGACGGAGGCCAGCGCGGCGGCGGCGGTCAGCCAGCCGGCGTGACGGCCCATGCACTCGATGATGGTCACCATGCCCTTGTCGTACACCTGGCTGTCGCGGGAGACCTCCATGAAGGAGGTGGCGATGTACTTCGCGGCGGAGGCGAAGCCAGGGCAGTGGTCGGTGCCGGCCAGATCGTTGTCGATGGTCTTGGGCACGCCCATCACGCGGCACTCATAGCCCACGCGGCTCATGTACTTGGAAATCTTGTTGCAGGTATCCATGGAGTCGTTGCCGCCGTTGTAGAAGAAGTAGCGGACGTCGTACTTCTTGAAGATCTCCAGGATGCGCTTGTAATCGGTGTCGTCCACATCGGGGTCCGCCATCTTGTAGCGGCAGGAGCCCAGAGCGGAGGAGGGAGTATACTTCAGCAGCTCCAGCTCGGCGGGGTCCTCCTGAGCCATGTCGAACAGCCGGTCATTCAGCACGCCCTTGATGCCGTGCTCGGCACCCAGAACGCGGGTGATATTGGGATTCTTCAGGGCAGTGTCAATGACACCGTAGACACTGGCATTGATGACGGAAGTAGGACCGCCGGACTGGCCGACGATACATGCGCCTTTCAGTTCGCTCATGAGAAAAAGCCTCCTCAAAAAATGTGTTGTACTCGGGGAAAAATCAGCGTACCTATCATATCATTGAAAAAAAGAATTGTAAATACTTGCAATTTAATTTTTCTGTGATATTATCATAAAAGAAAATCGTTTTCGCCTGCTTGAAGCACCGTATTTGACAATCTGTTAACGAACCCCTTATTTTCAGATCGTCCGGTGCCGAGAGGGACGGGACAAATAAAGAACAGGAGTGAAACATTATGGCACTGGTTACCACTACCGAAATGTTCAAGAAGGCCTACGACGGCGGCTACGCCATCGGCGCTTTCAACGTCAACAACATGGAGATCGTCCAGGGTATCACCGAGGCTGCTCAGGAGCTGAAGGCCCCCCTGATTCTCCAGGTTTCCAAGGGCGCCCGCGCCTACGCCAACCACACCTATCTGGTGAAGCTGGTTGAGGCTGCCGTCATCGAGTGCCCGGAGATCCCGATTGCGCTGCACCTTGACCACGGCGACAGCTTTGAGACCTGCAAGTCCTGCATCGACGGCGGCTTCACCTCCG
>CAMFCQ010000012.1 GCA_945948915.1 uncultured Clostridia bacterium
AAATTACCGATATGAGAGGTATAAATCGGTCTAATATAAGACTCAAACCTTAATTTTTACATCTCCGGGGTTAAGAATTACATCTTTTCTATTCGTAAGGTTCTTTCGTAGGATAAATGATACAACTCTGAGATTGTGAATAAGAAAAAACGATAAGTAATGATTCTATCGTTTCGATTGTATGTATTATTAGCCTTCATATGTTATTATTAAATAAAAAATACGAATGAGGAATAATATGATAACATTATTAGTTAAAATTATTCACTGTCAATGATGGTTAAGTGAAAATGGTTTATATCGAATAGTATTCATCAGATATATGGATAGATAATAAGAAATGCACGAAAAATGCGGTTGAAAATAAATGTTGAAACCATTTAGCATTCAAATTCAAAACTGTTTTTTAGATAATCGACATCTAAAAAGTGCTATTTACAGAAAAATTAAACCGTGATACTATACAGCCACATCAAGCGAACAACACAAAACAAAACGAAAAGAAGAAAGGAACAAACCACTATGAAAAACTCCACTCCCCGCATCGACCGCGCCAAGAAGACCATCTATGCTACGAAGTCCTTCCTCATCAAAGCCGGACAGTTTGGCACGACCGAGTTCAACACCCTGAACGATATGCTGAAAACCTTCTCCGGCTTCAAGGTTGAGGAAGAGAAGATTGCCCGCAACGCCAGCAAGGAAGCCTACGGCAACCTGACCTACGCAGTAATGAAAGCATTCATCGAGAGCTACGAAACGAACGACATCAAGCGCAAAGCGATGCTGGAGGAATACGAAGCCATCAAGACCGTATCCAAGACCCAGCGCGGCGCATACGCCTTTGTCAAGAGTTGGTTCCTGAAGAAGTATAAGGATGAGTTCGACCGCCGCAAGAAGGAACTTGAGGACAATCGCCGCGAGGCCAAGGAAGCCCATCTGCTCTACACTCCCGCTACTGCTAACTGATAGAAAGAGAGGAACAACAATATGAAGCGCAATCACACCTACGAAATCAACCTCATCAATAAGACCGTCGTTGTCTCCAAGGAGTTTATGGATATGGCTACCCAGTATGGAAGCAAAGAGTTCAAACTGCTGGATAACTTCCAGAAGATGGGGCTGCGGATTATCAACCAGACCCGCACGAAGAAGGCGGCAAAGCCGGAAGAAGAAAAGCTGCTGACCTACAAGATGATGCGCGACTATCTGGCGATGCTGGATGACGCTGATGATATGCTGGCAATGTTTGACACCCTGCGCGCTGGCTACAAGAGCGACGCGAAGCGCCTTAAGAAGATGAACGAATGGTTCCACGCCGAATGCCCGCGCTATGGTGCTGTGCCTGAATTCGATGACAACTTCCGCATCGTCCGCAACCCCAATCCCATTCTCACTCCCATTGCTGCCAACAACTAACAAAGAGAAAGAAGAGGTAAAACATTATGAATAAGCAGATTATCAACGCCGCTATGAAGCAGTCCGGTCATTACGCTGACACCACCAACGGTATCCTGTATGTCTCCAAGTCCTTCCAGACCAACGCAAACTACTACGGCACGAACGAATACAACAAGATGAACGAAATCCTCGCTACCTATCCCGATATGAAGATTGAACTCTATGCCGCTACCCGCAAGAAGCGCCTGACCTATGAGATGATGGAAGTCTTCATCCGCATTATGCCGGATGCCGAAGAGAACTTTGCCGAGTATAAGCGCGTCAGGAAGATGAGTGTCGCCTACAAGAGCCCCTACAAGTTCGTAGAAGACTGGTTTGCCAAGCAGTTTCCTTACTACGGTCAGTTCTTCGTGGAAGAGAACGGCGAAGCCAAGTGGAATGTCGTTGCGGCATTTGAAAAGGCGAAGGAACAGGCAGAAGCCAAGAAGAACAAAACGGCGGGAAAGGATGGCGAAACCAATATCAAAAAGGAAGAAGGCGCTGCCGCCAAGAAGAACGAAGCAGCGGCAAAGACCACCGAAACCAGCGCCGAACAGGAAGAAGGTGCTGCCGCGTGAATTACGAAATCCTGATTGCTGTCATCATCGGTATGCCGGAAAAAGAAATGATTGGCTACTACGATGAAGAGGATTGCGAATGCTGTTATGACTATGTGTCTCATACCGACCCCGAAACAATACTTATGACGTTAGAGGAAGCTGGATTTGACTGGAAAAACCTGCGGCGAGAGCATACTTCAATGCTCTTGCCTTTTTTCTTGTAGGGGAAAACACTCTGCCGGGGAAAGGCGCTTCCATCACTTCCAAGGTGTAGGAAGGAAAGAGAATTAAGAATAGTAATTAAAGGTATTGCATTTCTCGTTCCTCTTCCTTCTTGGCGCAGGGATGTCTCTCGCCCAAAACGCAAAAGGGGAACCGCCCGCGCTGCGCGCAGGGGTTCCCGGATACAAGGCATTTTGTGAAGATAGGAGGCTATTTTTTCGCAGTTGTATTTTTGCCGAAACCGGGGGTCTTACTATATGAAGACCCCCGGATTTGGCAGTTGAGGGTATGAAAACAGTTGTAGTTGGAATTGGATAAATGTTCTGGAACTCCTGCGGCGCTTGCGACGCGGGAGTTCCGCTTTTTGTAGTAGGAAATTGGTCGAAGGAAGACCCGCGGCAAAGCCGCAGGTCTTCGATGGTAGATACTCTTTTCGCGCAGCGCATAGGCGGCGACGCAGGAGCCGCAAAGAGCGTCAGCGTCCTGCTCCGGTGCGAAGCGCCGGTGCTTGACGGCTGGCGCGATTCAGGGCTTGCGGATAATGACATAATGACGGTTGTTGGAGCGCCCATAGTCGATATCATAGCCGCTTGCCTCTATGCGGCTCCATTGTTTGTCGTAGGAAAGGTAGTGTCCCTTCTTGTCCTTGATGGAGAAGTAAAGCCGCAGTTTGCGCTTGTCTTCTTCGAAGAGCTGGATGTCGAGAAACTCATCAGGAACAATAAGGGGTTCGTCGGTATCGCGGTCAAAGAGATAAAGCGTTTCAAGGTCGCCCCTGTATCGTCCCCTTGCTTGTGTGATGTTGGTAGGCGTGGTGGTGTGCGCGATGAAGTAGTCCATCTGCCCGCGTATGTTGATGCTGGTTTCGCAACTGGCATTGAAGATAAACAGGTCGTATTCAGGTGGCACTTCTTCGTGCTGGAGGATGTAGGCACGCGCCCGCAGTTGTTCGTCGTTGAGGGGGGTGTCTGTGTTCGCGGCGCTCCATATACAAATGGGATGGCGGCCCGCCGCCTTTGCTTGTTCCTCGCACTTTTTCATCATCTCAATGTGCTTCACATACAGCATCCCGCGCTTGCCTTCTGGTATTTGCGAAAACAGTTGCGGCAGGCTGCTGTATGGGCGCACTTCTTTGTTCTCGTATTGCCGCAGGATGGATTGGTCGATGGGAACGATGTGCTGCGGGCAAGCAAGCCTTTCAAGCGGTTCCGGCGTTGCGGTAATACCCACAACCAATGTGCGCCCGCCCGATGCGGCTTCACATATGGCGTCTCGTGCTATGCTGGCAAAGTTGGGTTCGGGGCTGTATGTTGGGAACAGAACGATGTTGTGCGCTTCATCACAGATGATGACCTCAAAGTTTGCGGCAAAGTCTGGATTGCGCTGTATCCACGCGCCAAACTGTGCGTAAGTGGATACGACCGTTTTGTTGGGGCGGTCTTCTTCTCCAAAAGGCAAATGGGTTGTGCCTGCGTGCTGCTCGAAAAACACATAGGGGCGGGTCAGGGCTTCGTTCTGCGCCAGACGCAGATTGCCGTTTTGAGTATCAATGAGAAACAGCGCCTTGTGCGGTGATGATGCCAAGGCCGCGATGGTATTGATGGCGGCGGTTGTTTTACCGCTGCCGCAGGGTGCGACAACCAGATTGAATGTGCCGCGCTGGAAAGAGGATGGAGACAGGACATCCTTTAAGAAAAAACCAGATTTCAAGAGGAAATTCACCTCGATATAGTAGTCAGGTGGAAGAGCGGTTCTCTCCACTTGCTGATTATATTATAACATCAATTTTCTATCGTTTCAAATTTCCATAACACCAAAAAAGACAAGTGTGCGTAAACGCCTTGTCTTATATTTTATTGTTTTTTCTGACCGGAAGAGGTTCCGTTCTTCTCGTTGATACGGTCAATCTCGCTCTGAACGAGTTTGCCCAGGGTCTTATCATCGAGTTCGACTTCTTCTTTTGCGGTCGCATCGGCAGAGACGGACTTATCAGCAAACGCATTGAAAATTGCTTGCTTTTCAGCGAGCATATCCATAATTCGTTCGTCAATCGTGTTTTCACACAACAACCGATAGACAAGCACATTGCGGGCTTGTCGTGTTCCCAACAGCGAACCGCATACAGGGATGCGTGGAGTTTATCTGCCGAATCCTGCTGTGAAACGTGTGTCATTGCTTTGCAGCATAACGATTGCAACATAGCTCTTTATGCTGTAAAATATTGGATATACTCTATTTGAGCGTCCAGACACAAAGAGGAGGCCCCAACATGACTGATGCACAGCAGAGAGCAGCGGCGAAAAAGTTTGCGGAGGATTGGACAGGCAAGGGTTATGAAAAGGGTGAGAGCCAGAAGTTCTGGATGGCCCTGCTTCATCATGTCTACGGTGTTGAAGAACCGGAGAGCTTCATTTCTTTTGAAGACCAGGTGCATCTTGACCATACGAGTTTCATCGATGGATACATCGCTTCTACGAAAGTGATGATTGAACAGAAGGGCTTGGGCAAGGACTTGAAAAAGCCTATCAGGCAGTCTGATGGTTCTTTGCTCACGCCATTCCAACAGGCCAAGCGTTATATCTCAGAACTTCCTTTATCCAAGCATCCGCGCTGGGTTATTACCTGCAACTTTGGCTGCTTCCATATCTATGACATGGAAAAGCCGCACGGCGAACCAGAAGTGTTGATGTTGGAGGATTTGCCGACGGATTATTATCGCTTGCAATTCCTTGTGGATACCGGCGACGAACACATCCGCAAGGAGATGGCGGTTTCCATTCAGGCAGGCAAGCTGGTTGGCATGATTTATGACGCCTTCCTTAAGCAATATCGCAATCCTGAAAAGCCTGAATCACTCAAAAGTCTGAATATGCTCTGCGTTCGTCTGGTCTTCTGTCTGTATGCGGAGGATGCGGGCATCTTTGGCAAACATCAGATGTTCCACAATTATCTGGAGGGTGTCGCAATCAAGGATGCGCGCGAAAAGTTGATTAACCTGTTCCGCGTGCTGGATACCAAACCGGAAGACCGCGACCCGTATATGAATGAGGATTTGGCAGCCTTCCCCTATGTGAACGGTGGCCTGTTCTCTGATGAGAATATCGAGATTCCGCACTTCACACAGGAGATTATGGATTTGCTGCTTCGCAAATGCAGCGACGATTTCAATTGGAGCGAAATCAGCCCGACCATCTTTGGCGCTGTGTTTGAAAGCACGTTGAATCCCGAAACCAGACGTAGCGGTGGCATGCATTATACGTCAATAGAAAATATTCATAAGGTTATTGACCCGCTGTTCCTTGACGAGCTGCGCAAAGAACTGGAAGAAATCAAGGCGATTACGGTCAACCGCACACTTACGATGCGGCTGGAGGCCTATCAGAAGAAGTTGGCGAATTTGATTTTCCTTGACCCGGCCTGCGGTTCAGGCAATTTCTTAACGGAAACTTATATCTCCCTGCGCAGGCTGGAGAATGAAGTTATCCGCTGTCTGCTGGATGCGAAGATGGGCGCAAAGGGAACTGCCGGGCAGATTGCCTTTGGCCTTGATGGAGAACTGAACCCGATTCAAGTCAGCATTCAGCAGTTCTACGGTATCGAGATTAACGACTTTGCCGCGACTGTTGCAAAGACCGCGCTCTGGATTGCTGAAAGCCAGATGATGAAGCAGACCGAAGATGTTATTCATATGCCGCTGGATTTCCTGCCGCTCAAGAGTTATGTCAATATCGTGGAAGGCAATGCGCTCCGTCTGGATTGGGGAGAGGTTGTTCCGAAAGACAAGCTGAATTACATCATGGGTAATCCGCCGTTTGTAGGAGCGCGCATGATGGAACAGGGCAGCATTCAGAAAAAGGAAGTGCAGGACATCTTTGGGCAAATCAAGGATGTGCAAGACCTTGATTATGTGACCTGTTGGTATAAACTGGCAGCAGAGATGATGCAAGATACAAAGATTGAAACATGCTTTGTGTCTACGAATTCTATCTGCCAGGGGGCACAGGTGCCGATTTTGTGGAATGTGCTGCTGAACGAGTATGGTGTGCGCATCAATTTCGCTTATCAAACTTTCAAGTGGGGCAGCGAATCAAATGACCAAGCCGCCGTCCATTGCGTTATCATCGGTTTTGCGCTGCATGATAGGAAGAACAAGTTGCTATATGGTTCACAGAATATCCCTAAGGTTGTTAGTAATATCAGTCCCTATCTCACAGAGGGTACGGATTGCTTTGTCGTTGCGGTAAAAGAGGCGATTTGCGGTAATCCGAAGATGATTTTCGGCAATCAGCCGCGCGACGGCGGACACTTCATTCTGACCGAAGAAGAACACGATGACATTCTTCGACGTGAACCTGCTTTGGAGAAGTGGATTCATCCCTATATGGGAGCAGATGAGTTCATCAAGGGAAAGAAGCGCTATTGCCTTTGGCTTGTTCATGCGTCTCCTGTTGAAATTGCAAAGAGCAAGATTCTTTCTGCAAAGGTTGATGCCGTCCGTACATTCCGCTTGGAATCCAAAGCAAAGACAACTAACGGCTATGCTAAAGTACCGCATTGCTTTGCACAGATGACGCAGCCGGAAGGTCAGGACTACCTCATCGTGCCAAGTGTATCATCGGAACGCAGAAGGTATATACCGATAGGTTTTCTGTCTGGGGAGGTTATTGCCTCAAATGCAGTTCAGATTGTACCCGGAGCAACCTTGTACCACTTTGGCGTGCTGACTTCTAATGTACATATGGCATGGATGCGTACTGTTGCTGGACGTCTGAAGAGCGATTACCGCTATTCAAAGGAAATCGTATATAACACATTCCCTTGGCCTACGCCCACCGACGCCCAAAAGGCTGCTATCGAAAAAACTGCCCAAGCCATCCTGGATGCCCGCGCAGCATACGCGGATTGCAGTTACTCTGATTTGTATGGAGACAAGATGTACCTGTTTACAAAGTTGGTGCAAGCTCATCAGGCTAATGACAAGGCTGTCATGCAGGCCTATGGCTTCTGGGGCAGCGTCAAGACCGAAAGTGACTGCGTGGCACGGCTGATGGAGATGTATGCGGGAATGGTAAAGTAAGAAAGGAGAATATATGATACTAATCCGGGGGTTTAACCAAGAAAGGTTTGCCCGTGATATCGAAAAGGGAAGAATTGGATTTCGTGATTTGCTCACGACTCTGTTGTATCCAGAAAATAACGGATATAAACAATCTGATTACTATGAAAAATTCCTTGTTGAGGCTGCTGCAATGGTAAGCCCCTTTGAACTTGATTATGAGGATGCCTCGGACGAAATCAAAAGACAACTAAACTTGCTCTTCAACCCTTTCATCCCACACTTTTACCTATCTTATTTTCACATACTTAATCATCAGTCCGAGAATTGGCTTGACCAAAACTTCAGCGATGACTCGCATTTCATCTATGCAATTCCAAAACTTCAGAAATTGGACAATGTGAATGTGGATGAAATGCTATATGGGCGCAACATGATTGGTAGCAAAATGGTTTATCTTCCCAAGAAGGGCATAGCGCGAACCAATGAAATGGCCATCCATAAGGCTGGAATGGTTTATCTGATGCAAAACGAGCTGGATGCTTGTCACCGGAAAGGTACCAAAGTTACAGTGGATATTGCTGAAGCTCTGAGCAATATGATAATGGCTGTTTGTTGCGAAGCGTTTGCACGCCGCTGTGATGATAGGTTTGACGAAAGTGAAAACGAATTTCGTATCATCTACAAAACACCCACACCTTATTCGACTGACGAAGGGGTATTTTCTGCAGACAAGGAGCGTCCATTTTCTGCTTTGGTAGATGGCATTCCGTATGAGGGCACTTTTTTTCACAAATCATTTGCGATGCTTGATGGGTATTACCAGACCAGTAATCTGCTGCTTGAGACTCATAGCCCCATGGTTGCTGAACCCATAACAACCATTAAACATGTGATTGACAATAAAAGAAATTTTAGGCTATTGCCACATTTTCTTTCGGTCAATATCATGCATTCGTTTAGCCAATATGGGTATATCGGGAATAAAGAGAAGTGCCGAAAGTTTATAGAGAATAAACTAAAGGAAGGAACATGACGTATGGGTTGGCTGTCTGTTTCTGCTTCCTGGGTAACCTTGCTCGCGTTTCTTATCTTGATAGTGAGCAAATTTCTTCTGGTTCGTCATGCAATGGGAAACATCATTAATGACTTCACTCTCGATTATCTGGATAGTTTTGATGAAGAGAGAATATATGATGAGATTACCATTGATGAAGACAACGAGTATAATGGCCCTATGGGTATTATCTCATCTATGAACCTTAACACAATCAAGTTCGTTCGCATCAACGATAATGAGGGGAATCCCTTGCGCCAACCCCGCACGGTTGTTGTATATAAGAATTTGCCCAGGAATTGTCTGCTTGAAGTGAATATCCTTATTCCAGAGGGATATTCTCTTTATGAATTAATAATTCAGCGAGAGGATTTCGTCATGCTCCGCAAAGAGGTGTCTTATAACGGTTCCGGGTATAAAAAGTATTCGCAATCCGAAGCGAAGGCAAGCTGGCGTACCTATCTGTACTACTTGCTCAAGTGATTTGACAAGCTGAAGCCCCATGCTTTTTTGCATGAGGCTTCTGTTTTATCCTATCATCTTCAAATACTTATACACCGTCGGTCTGCTTATCCCACACACCCGTGCCAGCTCAGACACATTCATTCTCCCATCGCGGAAGGCGGGATAGTGCTTATGGAAAATGGCCGGAATATCATCCTTGGTGGTGGGCCGCCGCCCAACATGCTTTCCTTTGGCCTTGGCATTTTCCATCCCGCTTTTCACGCGCGCCCTTATCATCGCCAATTCCAACTGCGAAAACACACCAGCCATTTGGAGAAACGCTTCGCTCATTGGGTCTGTCTGTCCGTTCCGGCAGTCGATGGTGATGCTTCCCACGATAACCAGCCGCAGATGCTTGGCTCGTATTATCTCTATCAGTTCGCAAAGCTGCTGTGTGCTTCGGCTCAGTCGGCTGACTTCCAGCGTGATAATTGTATCGCCTTCCTTGGCGATATCCAGAAGCGTTTGGAGTTGTTTCTTGGTCTTTGCGTCGCCGTGCTCGTATTCAAAGATGACTTCATCAGCGCCAGCGGCCCGCAGTTCCTTTATCTGTCTGTTGATGTCCTGCTTGCTCTCGTTCGTGGAGCAACGCGCGTATCCGTATATCATCGTTTTTCCTCCTGCTGTCAAAGAAAGGGTCAAATGCCCAATTTACAGTTTTGCCGCGCCGAAAGTGCTGATATTGCGTCTTTTCCATCCGACGCGGCAACTGTAAAGCCAATCAATTGTTTTTTCTACATGCCCTGCGGGGATTTCTCCCCGCAAGGCGCTTTGCTCATTGTCCGAGTATCAGGGCAACGGCTTTCTCTGCTTTGCCTGCCGCGCTGACGATGAACCGCTTGTCATCGCTCAAAACCTTGAGCCAGTTTTGAATGTAAGCAGCCGAATTGCGGAAACTGCTGGAGGTTTCAAGCCCTGCCGCATTCACCAGCGTTGCCGCGCCTATCTCCGCAACCAACTCTTCTTTGCTGTATGCTTCGGTTCCGAAGAAGGCGGTCTTTTCAAGGCGGTTCAGGCGGCTTGCGTGTCCTGTGCTGTGCGTCAGTTCGTGAAAGGCTGTGCTGTAATACTCTGCCGTTTCTGCAAACTGCTCGATGTTGGGAAGCACCACGCGGTCGGTGAAGGGAGTGTAGTAAGCACGGTCGCCGCGTTCGTGGATGACCCTGACGCCGCTTCTCTGGATGTATGCGGCGATGATGTTTTCTGCGGCTTCGTCTGCGTTTGCTGTGTTGGGAAGTTCTGGCTGATGCTTGGCTTTCAGCCCTTCGCATTGGTCGATGTGGAACACGTTGTAGTAGCGGAGGAAGGGAACCTGCTTCTTTTCGTGGGTGTCTTCGTCTTCCTGCTCGATGAACTTCCAGAAAACTACCATCGAGGATTTTTCGCCCTTCTTCACCTTGCCGCCTTCCTTCTGGCATTGAGTGAAGGTCAGGTATTCGCCGGGTCTGCCGAGAAGCATTTGATTGAGAAGGCTGTAAGGCTTGCCTGTGGTGTGGCTGACTGCATTGCCGCAGGCTATCCAAGGTTTCTGCCACGGGATGACCCCGCTTTCGAGCTGGGCGATGATGCGGTCGCTGACTTCCTTGTAGATATCCATATGCTGTGTCCTTTCTGTTGAAGGGGGAGCACAGCCTGTGTTATAATGACTGTGCTTCCCGGTTTTGTCGTGATTATCGGGGCGGCATTGCCGCTGTGGAGATTGGCGTCTCCTTGCGGCCCGGTCTGGATGCTTTGGCGAGCATTCAGACTTTTTCTTTTTCTTCGGTAGAGATGGCGTCCTCTACCATCCTTCTCAACCAGAGAAGTTCGGTTTCGATGGTGTCCATCGTCGTGGTCAGTTTGACTTTGCCTTGCGCGGTCAGGGCTTCGTTGATGGCGATGCTGTCTTTTGAGAGGCAATCAACCGCGCCGCGTATGACGAGCCGCAGTTGGATGATGTCCAGTTCGTTATCCATCTTCTCACCTCACGCAGAAGCGGCGGGTCGTGGTGTGCTTCATGAAGCGTTCCGCAATCTCCGGCATGACCTTTTTGAGCGCGGCGGTGTCGATGCGGCTGGTGATGACCGTCTTCCAATCGACCTTGAAGGCTCCGGCGAGAAGCGTCTCTTCGCTTCCCATGACCGCTTTGATTTCGTCTTCTGCGGCGGCGATTTCTGCTTCCAGTTCTTCCTTCATCCTCTTGAGTTCCATCAGTTCCTTTACCTTGCTTTCCATGTTCGGGTTAGACATTTTTGTGTTCCTCCTTGTGTTGTTTTGTTGTTCCTTACGAGTATCATTATACACTATTTTATGTCGCACGTCAATAGTTTATTGTCATCTTTTCGTGTTTTTGAAAACTTTTTTATTGACTGCCGACACGATTTGATATACAATAACGTCAAGGGCGGTGATTGAAATGAACCTGACAATGGGCGAGAAGATTAGAGTTATTTTGAAGCGCCGGGGAATGACCGTTGCACAACTTGCAGAAAAGACCGGGCAGACGCGGCAGAACCTTTCTAACAAAATGACGCGCGATAATTTCCAAGAGCAGGACATTCGCGCAATGGCTGAAGCCTTGGATTGTGAATACGAAGCATATCTCGTAATGAAAGACACGGGCGAACGAGTATAAAAAATGGACGGCGGGCATTTATGCCTTGCCGTCCTATTGCTTTATATGGGGGATGGGTTTCGTGTTGCGCTGGGTCGCCCCAATTCTGAAAATGACCGCCCGCCCCATCATCCGCGAAAAGTCAGAATTGAATTGCCTTGATGATATCCGCGTGCGCTTGCTTCAAAGATTCTTTTGATATCTCAATGTCGGCAATGATGGGCGCAGGATTTGGCTTTGTATCTGTTTGCGGTCTGGCTGCTAACATTGCTTCTAAACGTTCAACGCGGGCGCGCAATTCTTCGTTTTCTTTGCGAAGGATGGAAAACTGCGCATCTGCCGCTAATGCGAAGTTGTCTATGGCATCGGCTGCGGCGCGAAGACATTCTCCTTGTAGGAACGCTTTCTGGTTGGTGTTGGATGCGGCATTGTAATGCTGTGTCATCGTGCGCAGATGGGAAGACGCAAGAAACACTTGCGTCTATTGGATTTTGTAGTTGTTTATCATGATAATAACTCCTTGTGGCATTGAGCCACACTTTTTATACTCTTATTTTAACTCAAAAATCTGTTTTTCTCAAATTTTAGCGCCGGGCCGCAGTTTTTAAGGAGAAAGGTTTATTCGATATTGTTTTTTCTTACTTCATAAGGCCGCAGTCTTACTTTTTAAGGGTAAAGATGTGCCAATTAAGGGCAGAGATGTAATTTTAAGGGGCAAAGATGTAATTTGGCGCTGTATTTAGGTCAATAAACGCAGTTTGACACTCCAAAAAGCCTTGTATTATAATATATTTAGCAACACTACGAACATTGAAAACGATATAAGCACCTGATACGGGAAATAGTATGGCAAAACGATTAAAGGAACGCATTCAAGTCGGAGAAGACGCCAACGGAAAACCGCTTTATGAGTGGATAGATGGATATAGCCGTCAGGAACTGTTTATGAAGGCCGCTGCTGTGCTTCAAAAGTATGGCAAGGTAGATGTTCCGGCAGAGAAAACGGAACCGCATACGCCCTATTTTGCCTCATATCTGGAAATGTGGTGGAAACTATATAAGGTGCCGAAATTGCGCCACACGACCAGAACGTCATACCGCAATGCGATTGATTTGCGCATTCTGCCGTTCTTCAAGGGGATGCGGTTAGAGGACATCAGCACGAACACCATTCAGGCATTCTATAATAAGCATGAGTGGATGGCGCATTCTTCTATCCATCAAATGTCCGTGATACTCCATCAGGTTTTCGATCTGGCGGTTGAGGACGGACATATGAAGTTCAATCCGACAGAAAGCAAGCGCTTGTTTATGAAAGGAACCAAGCAGAAGCGTGAAGCCTTGCGGGACTGCGATGTGAAAGAGATTATGGATAAACTATCTTTGCTGGAGGCAAAGGACAGAATACCGCTTGCCATCTTGCTATATACGGGCGTTCGACGAGGGGAGGCGCTGGGTCTTCGATGGGAGAACCTTGATTGGAAGAAAGGTGTCATCCACATTGAACAGGCGGTCACTTTTCTCAACAATCAACCTGTGTTGGGAGAGACGAAAAGCGACGCGGGCATACGAACCGTTCCTTTTGATGAACGCTTGATGGATGTTCTGCGTCCTTATCGTCAGATTGTAGGTTTCATTGTCGGGGATGGTATCACGCCGATGACGGAGAGAACCTTCACGCGGATGTGGCAGAGGATAGACAGGACAATCGACCTTCACGGAGCAACGCCGCATACTTTCAGACACACATACATCACATTGGCTGCTTCCTCTGGTATTGATGTGAAAACGCTTCAATCCATTGCGGGTCATTCCGACATCAAAATGACGATGGACAGATACGCGCATAAGCGAGACGAAAAAATCATTGAAGCAGGCGCGCGGATAGGTGGTGTTTTTTCTTCGCTGTGAGTGGTTTGTGGCAAGTTTTGTGGCAAATCGGAGGCTCAAAAAACCTATATGCCATAAGGGCTAAACGGATGTTATTCGACGGAATTTGTGGCAGAATTTGTGGCAAAACGGGTCAAAAACCAAAAACTACCTGAAATTTAGTTTCTCAAACATAACAAAAAATCCCGCGCCCAGACTTCTATCAAGGAAGCTCGAGTACGGGAACAACTCTTCAAAACCCCAACAATACTTAGAAAAATCGGACAAAAAGAAAAACCGCCAACGGCGCGAAGCACGTCAACGGTTTGTGGTGCACCCAACAGGATTCGAACCTGTGGCCTTTTGATTCGTAGTCAAACGCTCTATCCAGCTGAGCTATGGGTGCTTACGTTCACTCGGAACGAAAGCTATTATATCAAAGCTGAGGACGATTGTCAACACATTTTTTTACTGTTTTTTCACTTTTTTCGCACTGTCCTATCCCAATGGACTGGCCTTTCGTTTCTTCTGCAACCGGGCTTGCCAAACGCAGGAAAACGTGGTATCCTCTTCATGAAATAAACATAACATAAGAGAAACGGAGAAACCGCATGGATAATATCGATCGCAAAATTCTGACGCTTCTGCAGGAAAACGCGCGTACGCCGCTCAAGGTGATCGCGGAGCAGGTGTTTCTCTCCTCTCCGGCGGTCAGCGCGCGCATTGAACGGCTGGAGGCCGCCGGGCTGATCACCGGCTATCAGGCGCAGCTCTCCGCTGCGGCGATGGGCTACCAGATCAAGGCGTTCATCTCCCTGGAGATCGAGCCCAGGCAGAAGCCGGAATTCTACCCCTATGTGGAAAAATGCCCCAACGTCATGGAGTGCAACTGCGTGACGGGCGACTATTCGATGCTGCTCAAGGTCTGCTTCCATACGACGCAGGAGCTCGATCAGTTCATCAATCAGCTGGATCAGTTCGGCCGCACGCGCACGCAGATCGTCTTTTCCACACCGGTGGAGCATCGCGGCATTCCGGCGGAGCTGTCTTCCGAGGCAGAAAAAGCATAAGGATATCAGGAAGGCAGGGCAAACGCCCTGCCTCTCTCATTTTTGGGGAAAGATGAACGTGAACGTCGTGCCCTCGCCCTCGTGGCTCTCCACGCGGATGGCGACGCCGTGGCGGCGCGCAATCTCCTGCGCGATAGCCAGACCCAGACCGGTGTTCTTGTGCGAGACATCGTGCTTGTGGTGGAAGCGGTCGAAGATGTGATCGATCTCCCCGGGCGGGATGCCGATGCCTTCGTCGGCGATGATGACCGTCGGCTCGTCCTCCTTTAGGGTCAGCCGCACATGACGCCCCGCCGGGGTGAACTTGACCGCGTTGTCGATAACGGCCAGCAGCATCTGGCGCAGGCGGGTGTAATCGCCCTGCAGGATGAACCGGGCAGACGGTTCCTCGCAGGCAAAGAGCACGCCCTTGCGCTCGCACAGGGCGCTGGCGCTCATGGCGACATCGCCCAGCAGCTCGGTCAGGTCAAATTCGCTGGTGTTGAGCGAGAAGTCCACGCTCTGCAGGCGGGAGAGCTCCAGCAGATCCTGAATCAGGCGCTGAAGCCAGCGGGTTTCGGAGAGCATCTGCGCGTAATAGGCGCGGATGTTGTCCTCGCCGCGCACGACGCCGTCGTTGAGCGCCTCCAGAGAGCCGCGGATGACCGTGACGGGCGTCTTCAGCTCGTGAGAGATGTTGGAGAAGAACGTCTGCTGCTGGATGCGCAGCTGCTCGTCGTGCGCGCGGGCAGCCTCCAGACGCTCGGCGAGGATGTCCATCGAGTGCGCCAGCGAGCCGAACTCGTCGTCCCGCTGCATCCCGGTGCGCGTTTCATAGGCGCCGCCCGCCAGCGCCAGGGCGACCTTGCGCAGCGAGGAGATCGGCCGCGTGAACATGCGGGAAAAGAAGAAGGCCAGCAGCACGGCCAGCGGGAAGGAGAACATCAGGCTGTTGAGCAGGATGGCGGTGCTGGATACCTGCGAGTAGCCCTTCTCGCGCAGCGTCGAGGTGAGCAGCACGACGCCCAGCACGCGGCTCTGCGCGTTCATGACGGGCATGCTGGTCGTCAGATAGATCGTCTCGCCGACCCTGGCCTGGATAAAGGGTGTCTTGCCCATGAAGCCCAGCGCGATGCACTGCTCCAGATAGCTGGGCAGCAGCGGGTTTTGTATGGTCTGCACCACGCCGCTGAAATAGCCGGTGACGTTGTGGCTGGTGTCCACGATGTATACCGTGCTGCCCGTCAGCTGCTCGATGAATGCCAGGTACGGCGCAAGGGACTCGCCGCCGACATTCAGGCGCGTCTCGTCAAGGCCGTCGTAGGCCGACGGCGCAATCCATTCGGACAGGCTCTGCGCGATGGCATAGGCGTCGCGCTGCATCGATTCGCTGTAATGGGCGATCGACTGGCGGCGCAGCAGGCCGTTGTACAGGAGGCCGGAGACGAGCGTGAAGAGGATCAGCAGGACGGCAAACAGGCGCATCAGCCGCCAGGAGATCGAGCGGAACGGCCGCCAGCGGTGCGCACTCATGGCAGATTCCTCTCAAACTTATAGCCCGTGCCCCAGACGGTGGCGATGGTGAAAAAGTCGTGCGGATAGGCGTCCAGCTTCTGGCGCAGGCGCTTGATGTGGGAATCGACCGCGCGGTAATTGCCCGCGTGCTCGTAGCCCCATACGATGGTCAGCAGGTTGTCCCGCGTGAAGACGCGGCCCGGCGAGGCGGCGAGCGTGTAAAGCAGCTCGACCTCCTTGCGCGTGAGGCTGAGCCTGTGGCCGTCCAGCGTCACGCTCAGAGACGGCAGATGGATGGACAGACTGCCGATGACCAGCGTCTCATTGCCGCTCTGCGCGGGCATGCGGCGCATGATGGCGCGGATGTGCGCCATGACCACGCTGGGGGAGAAGGGCTTGACGATGTAGTCGTCCGCGCCGATGTCCAGACCCAGAATGCGGTCCGCGTCCTCGTCCCTTGCGGTGATCATCAGGATGGGCACCTGCGAGACGCTGCGGATGCGCCGGCAGACCTCCAGACCGTCGATGCCGGGCAGCATGATGTCCAGCAGGATCAGCGAGGGGGAGGCCGCGTCAAACAGGGACAGCGCCTCCTCGCCGGAGACGGCGGTCAGGTAGGGCCAGCCCTCTGCGCGGATGTACTGGGTGAGGATTTCAAGAATTTGTTCGTTGTCGTCAACGATGAGAATGGGGTTCAAGCGGAATCCCTCCGGTGAATTTTGCCGATGAGGAAACAGCGTCCGGATGCGCAAAACGGGCAAACGGGCTGTTGAATGCAGACGGTTTTTATTGTAGAATGTTTTCAGCTCCTTGTCAATTTGGCGGAGGAAATTCGGGAGGTCTGGTTTGATGAAACGGCTTACTGTGATTCTGGCGGCGTGGCTGCTCGGCGCGGCGTGCGCGCTGGCCGATGCCGCGGCGTATCCGGACGGCATCTATCGCGGCTTTTACTACGACGGCGGCATCGAGCAGATCGCCATCCAGTTCGAGCTGCGCGGCGGCGTGTTTGACTCCATCGTCTACCGCGGCGTGAAGTACAAGGACGGCGACTACATGATCGAGGACGCGAGCGACGCGCAGAAGGCGACGCTGCGCCAGTATCAGCAGCTGGCGGACTACCTGATCGGCAAGGGCGTGGAGGCGATTGACGACCTGTACAGCCCGTATGACATCGTGGACGACGTGGACGCGGTGACGACGGCGACCATGCAGTCCTCCAAACTGATCTCCGCGCTGTGGGACGGCCTCAACCGCAGGCCGTACAAACTGGTGGACACCACCAAGCTGCCGATGGCGGAGTCCTACGCGGACGGCACCTACCGCGGCGCCTACATGGAGGACGGCGGCGAGCAGGTGGCGCTCGAGTTCACCGTCCGGGACAACCGCTTCACGCAGATTGCCTACCGGACGCTGCAGTACCGGGGCGAGGACTATCTTGCGCCGGACGCGCCGGAGCCCATGCAGCGCATCGCCGGTCAGTTTCAGGCGCTGATTGATTACCTGGTGGGCAAGGACATCGCCGGCGTGAACGACCTGTATCGGCCGGGCGAGATCGTGCCGGACGTGGACGGCTTCTCCGGCGCGACCATCCGCGCGCCCAAGGTCATCTCCGCCATCTGGGACGGCCTGGGCCGCCACGCGTACCGGCTGGATTGACAAGTTCATCACACAATTCCCCGGCTGACCGGGGAATTTTTTCTTTTTGGTGGAAAAATTCGCAAAAAGCCACACATTTGCCATAAATGGCCGATATAATGGCTTTCAAAGAAGGTCTCCGAAGGGCGGAGACCGGGAAAACCGAGAGAAGAAGGAGAAAAACAATGAAAAAGATTCTGCTTGTCGCGCTTGCGCTGCTCGTGCTCACCATGTCTGTTGCCGCCGCTGAGGGCGAGGTCAAGATCGGCCAGGTTCAGTATGCTGCGCACGGCACCAAGTGCTTCGCCGTGCTGACCGTCGCGATGCAGGGCGATGTGATCGCCGATGCGTACATCGACGAGTATCAGTTCATGGCGACCGGCTCCGTCGGCGTGCCCAACAGCGAGGCGGACTTCGGCGCTTCCTTCCCGGAGGGCAAGGTGCTGGCTTCCAAGAAGGTCAACGCTGCCGCGTACTCTGAGAACATGAAGAAAGCCGGTTCTACCGTCGATCTGGCGACCAACTACGCCGCCATCGAGGACTATGTGACCGGTAAGACCGTGGCTGAGGTGGAAGCGGCTTTCGCCGGCAAGACCGCTGAGGAAGCGGTTGACGTCGTTTCCGGCTGCACTCTGGTGGACACGCTGGGCTACGTGAACGGCCTGATCGAGGCGGCCAAGAGCGTGAAGTAATCGCACTAAAAGAAGGTAAAAACAGGAGAATTTCCGTATGTTTCGGAGATTCTCCTGTTTTATATTCATAACAGATTGAATGCTAAAGTGAAAAATCAGAAAAATTCGAGAAAAGCCATCAATTTGCCACATATGGGGTTTAGCCTATCATTCAACCGGGAAGTGCCGGAAGGCACCGACCAAATCTATTTTAAAGGAGAATCACACCATGAAGAAGATCCTGACTGTTGTGATGCTCACTGCCCTGATGCTCGCGCTGGCGACCTCTGCGCTCGCCGCGACCGGCCTGGGCTCCGTGACCTCCGTGTCCGTGACCGCCGCCACCGCCGAGAAGGCCGGCTCCGTGTCTGCTTACACCACCATGTGTGCCGTGACGCTCGATGACGAGGGCAAGATCGTGGGCTGCCAGTTCGATGCCGTGCAGCCGAAGGGCACGTTTGACACGACCGGCGCTGCTGGCGAGTTCAACGCCGCGCCGCAGACCAAGAACGAGCTGGGCGCGGGCTACGGCATGGCCGTGGCTTCCCCGATCGGCAAGGATTGGTTCGAGCAGGCGGACGCGCTGGCGACCTGGTGCATCGGCAAGACTGTCGAGGAAGTGCTCGGCATGCAGACCCTCGAGAGCGGCGCGCCGGACGAGGCCGACCTGAAGACCGGCTGCACCATTGGCGTGGGCGACTTCCTCAAGGCGCTGGAGAAGGCTGCGGCTGCCGCAAAGTAATTCTCTATTCTTCTTTCTTTGCAGAAGAGCTCCCCCGACGGGGAGCTCTTTTGCATATGACGGGAAATGCGCGAGAAGACAGGTTCTTCACGGAAACCTGGGGGATGCAATCCCTCCACGTTCCTATATCGCGAGGCGATCAAGGAAAGCGTAGTCAGGGAGCAAAGCAATCTTCCAACGCCAGTCGATTGTCTGCACACCTGATGTGCGTGTCAAACGGATGGCTTGGATTTCGCTGTGCGGGGGCCAGGCCCTCTGCTTTCTCATGGAATTGCCGCTTTTTTCGGGAGAACAGGCGGATTTTCCCGCGGCTGTTGACAAATCCGCACACATTGGGTATGATGGACGCATCAACCGACTGACGGAAGTGGAATTGACCACGTGGAGGTTGAGTGAGATATGCCGACCGTCTGGGCGAACAAGTCCGGGCGGTTTTTGTATTGCCCGTCAAGGAGGATACGCGATGAAAACCTTCAAGCTCTTTCTCAGTGCACTGCTCGCCGGGATGGCCATCGGCATCGGCGGCACAGTCTTCCTCTCCGTCAACAATAGCGTCGTCGGCGCGGTGCTGTTCGCTGTCGGGCTGTACGCCATTTGCGCGCATGGACTGCACCTGTTCACCGGCAAGGTGGGCTATGTGATCGACGAGGGGCCGGCCTACATCGCCCCTCTGGCCGTCATTTGGGCGGGCAACTATGCCGGTACGGCGCTGACCGCGCTGGCCGTGCGCGCCAGCCGAATCGCGGCGATTGCGGAACGGGCATCTTCGATGTGCGCGGTCAAACTCGGCGACAGCCTGCTCAGCCTGCTGGTGCTGGCGGTTTTCTGCGGGCTGCTGATGTTCATCGCGGTGGATGGCTACAAGCGCACGAAGCATCCGCTGATTCTGTTGATGTGCGTGAGCGCGTTCATCCTCTGCGGCTTTGAACACTGCATCGCCGACATGTTTTATCTCTCGCTTGCCGGGGTGTTCACGCCCGGCGCGCTGATGCGTCTGGCAGTGATCACGCTGGGCAACGGCATCGGCGGCGTGCTGATTCCGCTGTTGAGAAGGCTGCCGGACTGACATTGCCCTCAGCACACGATCCATCAGCGCGAAACGAGGAAGGGGTCTGAGCCGGCATCTCCCGGGCGGGATGAATTTCCCAACGCCGCTATCGCAAAGCGGTCAAAGAATACGCGGCAGCGCGCTCGAAAGAATGAACTGCCGGGCGCGTTCAGACCATTGATCGAGCATGTACCGGTTTCCGGAGAAATCCGCAGCGGCGACATGCGCAGCGTGAGGAGCAGATGCAGTCTGCTTCCGAAAAATAACGGCCGCCCGGAAGCTTCCGGACGGCCGCTTGGCTCTTCAGGCTTTTTCAGACGAGGGGGGTTCGATCGGCTCAAAATAGCCGGCATACTTGGTGAACGCCAGCGCGCCCATGCGGCGGATGCCGCCGTACAGATGGCGGCGCATCAGTGCCTCGATGCCGTCCACACTGCGTGCGTCGATCAGGGAAAGCATCTCCGCGTGATCGCGCAGCACGTCCGGCACGTTGCCGCCCTCGATGATGTCCAGCGTGCAAAAGCGCGTGTAGCTGGACTGCGTGCTGCTCAGCCGCTCCCAGAGGAAGCGCTTGTTCGTCGCCCGGAACCAGATTTCGTGCATGGACAGATCGGTCTCGCGGAACCGGTCCACGTCAAAATGCCCGGGGTCCGTGAAGTAGGTTTGCCCAAGCGCCTCGAGCTGGGAATAGACAAAGCGTACGCGCTCTGCGTCCATCGGGGAGCAGGAGAGGATGAAGTCGCGCAGCACCATGGACTCCACCGCGACGCGCTCGTAGATGAACTGGTTGACGATGTCGTAGTCAAGCCTTGTCACGATGCTGCCCTTGCGCGGAACGATCTGCACCAGGCCGTTCTCCTGCAGGCGCTGCAGGATGCTGCGCACCGGCGTGCGGGAGAGGGAGAAGCGCTGGCACAGGTAGTGCTCGCTGAGCAGATCGCCGGGCTTATGTTCAAAGCGCAGGATTTCCTGCGTGAGCGTCTGGTAAATCCGCTCGTGGTCGGCGGTATTCTGTGCAGTCATAAGCTCCTCATCCTTGCAGAAAGTGATAGAATCATTATAAATGCAGCCAGAGGACGTGTCAATACGGTTTGGGCACGAAAGACGCGAAAAATGCGAAGCTTGTATACATGAAGGCGGGGACGAAGTGCACAAGAGGCGAGGAGAAACTCAGGACGATGGGGACAAATCCTCCGGAGCGCATTGTGCAAACCGGCGCGAAAGGCGGCAAAAATGTGAAAAATCTTGTCAAAGGATATTGTAATTGACTGACCGGTGTGGTAGTATATGTATACAAGATGGGGCGCCGAAGCGCGCCGACATCAATCAACAGGAGGTAACCGATTTATGAAGAAGATCCTTGCGCTCGTGTTTGCTGCGCTGCTGGTCATCGGCTGCGTCAGCGCGATGGCTGATGCCGATCCGTATGCGGATCTGGGCAGCTACACCATGATCGTGGGCCATGCCCAGCCGGAAGGCAACCCGCGCTACGTCTCCATGGAGAAGTTCGCGGCGGACGTGGCGGAGAAGACCAACGGCCACGTGACCGTTGAGGTCTTTGGCAACGGCCAGCTGGGCACCGAGAAGGAAATGCTCGAGCAGGTCGTGCAGGGCGTCACCCAGGGCATGCGCGGCGGCCAGTTTGACTTCAGCCCGCGTCTGCTGATGTTCACCCTGCCGTTCCTGACCAACACCCGCGAGGAGGTCACCGCGCTGCTGCAGAGCGACCTGGCCAAGAAGGTCTCCGCTGAGGCCGAGGAGACCACCGGCACCGTCATCATCAACCTGTGCGACGCCGGCGGCTATCGTCAGTTCTCCAACAACACCCGCCCGATCACCAAGCCCGAGGATCTCAAGGGCCTGAAGATGCGTACCAACGGCATGAAGACCATCGACATGACCTTCCAGGCCATGGGCGCCAACACCGTTTCCGTCCCGTACGCTGACCTGTACATGGGCCTGAAGACCAGCATCGCCGATGGCCAGGAGAATCCGTGGGTCAACGTCGAGGGCATGAAGTTCTATGAGGTGCAGAAGTACTTCACCCAGGTCAACTACCAGTTCCATCCGGATCCGTTCTATGTCAACGCCGAGTGGTGGAATGCGCTGCCGGAAGAGTTCCGCACCATCCTGAGCGAGTGCGCCACCGCGATGGGCGAGTACAACGATCAGCTGATCGACCAGAACTCTGACGCGGCCAAGCAGGTCGTCATCGACGCCGGCTGCGAGGTCTACATCCCGACCGCCGAGGAGCTCGCCGCCTTCCAGGAGGCCTGCCAGCCGGTGTACGCGCAGGCCGTTGCCGAGGGTATCTGCACGCAGGAAGAGCTCGATGAGATGCTCGCCATCGTGGCTGCCGTCCGCGGCGAATAAGCCCGAAAAGGTTCCGTCAAGGCGGGTCGGGGTCAAGGCCCCGACCGCCTTTTTAGATTCCTGACTCCGTGTTAAGGAGGATGAACACACATGAACAAAATCAAAAAGATCGGCGCGATCATCGAAAAGATCTATATGGGCGTCGGCGCGGTGGCCATGGGCGTGCTGGCCTTCATGGTGATCTTCACGGTCATCATGCGCTACTGCTTCTCCCTGAGCTGGAAATCGATTTCTGAGTTCAACGTGCTGCTCTTCACGTTTACCACCTTCTGGGGCATGGGCCTGAACGTCCTCAAGGGCGAACACGTCTCCATCAACATCCTCTATGACCGCATGAAGCCCTCCGTCAAGCGCTTTGTCACCGTGTTCAACTGCGTAGTGATGCTGGTCGTGGACGTGCTGTTCATCAAGTACGGCTGGGCATACGCCGTGAAGATGGGCAAGCAGATCAGCATGGGCATGGAAATCCCGATGTTCTACATGTACGGCCTGATGCCGCTGTGCGGCGTGATTTGCGCGGTGTGCATCGTCATCAAGGCGGTGGAGACCGTGCTTGCGCCGGCCTCCGCGTTTGAGCCGACGGACAAGTAAACGGAAGGAGAGTAGCTATGGCAATCGTATTTCTTCTGCTTGGCCTGATCGTCTTCGCGGCGATCGGCGTCCCGCTTGCGTTCTCCATCGGCGCGTCCTGCATCACCTACCTGTCTGCGGCCAAGCCGATGTTCCTGTCCATGATGCCCCAGCGCATCTGGAACGGCGTGTACAGCGAGCTCATGATCGCCATGCCGCTGTTCATGCTCGCCGGCGAGCTGATGAACACCGGCGGCATCACCAAGCGCATCATCGACTTCTGCATGGAGCTGCTGCGCCCGATCCGCGGCGGCCTGGGCGAGGTGAACATCGTCGCCTCCATGATCTTCGGCGGCATCTCCGGTTCCTCCGTCGCCGATACCTCCGCGCTGGGCTCCATCCTGATCCCGGCGATGCAGAAGGAGGGCTATCCGCCGGATGCCTCCGCGGGCATCACGGTCGCTTCCTCCACGATGGGCATGATCATTCCGCCGTCCACGCCGATGGTCGTCTATGCGATGATCTCCGGCGCGTCCATCGGCGCGCTGTTCATGGCCGGCGCCGTGCCGGGCATCCTGATCGGCCTGACGCAGCTGGTGCTGGTGTACATCATCAGCCGGCGCAAGGGCTGGCACCCGGAGCGGACGGCGTTCAACGGCAAGCGCTTCTTCAGCGCCATTCTTTCCGGCATTCCGGCGCTGCTGATGCCGCTGTTCATCATCGTCTGCGTCTCCGGCGGTATCTGCACCGCCTCCGAGAGCGCCGGCGTCGCCGTGCTCTACAGCCTGCTCGTCGGCTTCTTCGTCTACCGTGAGCTGACCTGGAAGGACGTCTGGAACGCGCTGAAGAAGACCCTGATCTCCTCCTCGAGCATCATGATCATCATCGGCTTCACGTCCATCTTCACCTGGGTGCTCACCATCCAGAAGGTGCCGGACATGGTCGCCAGCTTCTTCATGAGCATGAACATGCCGGCCTGGGGCATCGCGCTGATGTTTGACGTGCTGATCCTCATTATCGGCACCTTCATCGACGTCAGCCCGGCCATCCTGATGCTCACGCCGATCATGCTCCCGGTCATGCAGAGCTACGGCTTCTCCGCGCTGCAGTTCGGCGCGATGCTGATCACCGGCCTGGCCATCGGCCTGGTCACCCCGCCGGTGGGCATGTGCCTGAACGCCTGCAACAAGATCAACCGCATGCCGGTTATCGACATCTTCAGGGGCGCGCTGCCGTATGTCACCTGCAATATTCTGGTGCTCGTCGCCATCAGCCTCTTCCCGGTGCTGACCACCTGGCTCCCGGCCATCCTGGGCTATTGATCCGTCCGGGTTTCTGCCAAAATGAATCCGCCGCAGCAAGCGCTGCGGCGGATTTTTGTGCGGAGATTATTCGGCTTCTGTGATTGAAGCGGGTTCCTCGGCCAGCTCGCCGGCGATGAGCGTGAGCAGCGGCTCGGGCAGCAGCGCAAAGAGCGCATCCATCTGCGCTTGCGCGTTGGTCAGGACACGGATATAGAGCGCCTCAATCTCCTCGTCGGACGCGTTGTCCAGCACGAATTCCGTCGGGGTTCCGACGGGCTCGTAGGGCAGCGTATAGATCTGGAAGCCGAAGAGGGCCTCGTCGATGCCGGACTGCGGCGCGGCCTGCAGCTCGATATACTCGGCTTGCGGGCCGTCCTCGCCCGGGACAGAGGCAAAGGCGGTCTGCGTCTCGGCCTGCTGAACGACCTGATCGCCCATGTAGATATCGGTAGAGCCGAAGCTGAGGATTCTCTCGCCGCCCTCGGCGGTCAGCGCGCTGTCCGATTCGCCATAGCACGAGACGGTGACGGAGCTGCCCTCCTCCGGGAAGGTCACGGTATAGTCGAACATGCAGCTGTAGCCGCTCATGCCCTCGTCGCTGACATAGGGCTCGGAGCCTGCGTCGATCGACAGATCAAGGAGGCTCTGATTGCCGGACTGGATGTCGGCGGTGGCGCTGAGGCTGATGATCTGCGGATCGGCAGGATCGACGGTGTAGTCAATCGAGGCGGTCAGGCCGGAGTACACGCCCTCCGCGTCGGTCATGAAGGCCTGGGCCATAGCACGGAGGCCGTCCTCTGGCGCGTCGGCCAGATTGATGAGGTTGATGGCGCCGGTGGTGCCGTCCTGATCGACGAGGCAGAGGCTGCTGTACAGGATGCGGCCATCCTCGTCCCTGCCGGTGACGAGGTACAGCGGGTATTCCTCGTCCGTCCATGTCTGCGCCTCGGCGCGCAGCTCCGCGCACAACGCGGCGGTGGTCAGGGGCTCCGCCTGTGCCGCCATGGCCAGCAGCGCGTCGAGCATGGGCACGAGCACCGCGTCCTGCTCCAGCTGATCGCACAGCGTGATGATCAGCTCGCTCAGCGCCTTGTCGGTGATGACGACGGCGGTCTCCTGCGCCGCGGCGGGGAAATAGCCCTCGGCGGCGACATTCTCCTCCACGCTGACAGGCTGCGCGGCGATGAATTCGGCGATCGTCTGCCCGTACGGCGCGGCGGCCTGCTGCACGGTGACGCCGATCAGCCGGGCATAAGCGGCGAGCGCTTCGCCAAGCTGTCCGGGCTCCAGATTGCGCAGCGCGAGCAGCTGGGCGCTCTCCTCTTCACCGAGGCCTAGCATGGCCAGCAGGGCTTCCCAGGAGAGGGTGACGCATTCGCCTGGCAGAAGCGCACTGCTGGAGAGCGCCAGACCGGCTTTGGTGACTCCCAACTGTGCATCGATGCAGACAGCGGCGGTGTCGTCCGTAAAGTAGGCGCCGCTGAGCTCGAACAGGACGCCGCCTTCGGTCTTCACGGCGGCGACGGAGATCTGCGCGTTGAACAGCGCTTCTTCGATGGCGCGCAGAAGCGCCGCATCCTCGCCGGTCAGTCCGAGCGTCTCGGCGTTCAGCGTGAGGGAGCAGCCGAAATCCGCGCAGATTGCGTCGCCGCTTTGAAAGGCCTCGAGAAACAGAGAGCGGGTGAGCGCGCCGGGCGTAAAGGGCGTGTGCCGGGCTTCGGCAAGCGCCGCAGGCAGCGAACTCAGTAGAAGCGACACGGCAAGCAGCAGACAGAGCAGACGTTTTTTCATCATCGGTTCATCCCTTCCTTGGCCTTTGATGTGTGATCCGTTAACCTGATTATAGCGAAGGGACAGGGGGGCGTCAATGCCGGAGAAGGATTTGCGAAAAAACTTTGCGAAATACATTGACAGGCGAGGTATCTTGTGTTAGGCTGTATCTCGTCGGAGGTGAGGAAATGCTCAATGCATCGGATATCCTTCGCGGCTATACGGATACGATCATCCTTGCGCAGCTGGCAAAAGAGGACAGCTACGGCTACGTGATCAGCAAGAACGTGCAGGAGATCTCCCGGGGGGAGCTGCAGCTGAAGGAGGCGACCCTGTATACGACGTTCCGCCGGCTGGAAAGCGCGGGCGTGATTGAGTCATATTGGGGCAACGAAAACGCGGGCGCGCGCAGGCGATATTACCACCTGACGGACGCGGGCCGCGCGCTGTATGAGGAAAACCTGGCGGACTGGCGCAAATACCGCGCCATCATATCCGCACTATTTGGAATGGAGGATGCACTCGATGATGAACAAACGGATTCGCAGCATGGTTGATGAAATTTTCTCTGAGATGAAGATGTCTGCGGAGAACCTGGCGCTGCGCGACGAGCTGATGGCGAACGCGCAGGCGCGCTACGAGGATTCCGTGGCGCAGGGCAGGAGCGAGGAGGAGGCCTTTGTAGAGGTCGCCGCGTCGCTGGAGGACGTGTGCGGCCTACTGGAGGAGATGAAGCGCATGGATGAAGCGCCGAAGGCTGCGCCGGATGCGCAGGCGGAGGAGACCGTGCCGGAGCTGAAGCTCGGCGACGAGCCGGAAGAGGAGCCGGAGCAGGAAGCATCCATGCCGCAGACTGACCTGGGCGACGCGCTGAACAAGGCGTTCACCGCGCTGGGCGACTTCGGCCAGGCGATAATGCCGGAGGCGAAGAAGCTCTATGGCCAGATGGACGACGTGACCGGCGGCGTGCTGGGCAAGCTGGGCCGCGCGGCGAAGAAGGGCTTGCGCGACGCGCAGAAGGCCGCGGAGGAGGCCATCGACAAGTACGCCGGCGCGGACGGCGAGCTGGTGTTTGACTTCGGCGCGAACAAGGAAGCCGAGATCAGGACGGAGGAGCCGGAAGCTGAGCCGGAGGATGACCTGGAGAAGGCGATGGAGGATGCGCGCCGCGAGGCCGAGCAGGCCGCCAGGGAGGCGGACGCTGAGACGGATGAGGCGGACGCCCAGGCAGCGGATGAAGCGGATGCGCCGGAAACGGCGGAAGAGTCCGCTTATGAGCAGGGCGCAGACGGCGAGCCGGACGAGGCGTCGTTTGCAAAGGCTGTCGATGAGATGACCCGCGAGGCGGAAGAGGTGATCCATCAGGCGGCGCAGGCCGCGCGGGACGCGGCCAAAGGCGCGGCGGAGGCGGTCGTGCACGACGCGAACGAGCCGGTCAGCGGCCGGAAGAGCTTCCCGGCGGCGGGCCTGCACAAGATCGATATCCAGCTGGACGCGGACGACGTGGAGATCGTGCCGGCAGACGGCACGCAGGTGGAGACCCTCTGGGAGGCGCAGAACGCGGACGGTGAGCCGGTGATTACGATGTCCGGCCATACGCTGACCATCCGCCGCAAGAACCCGGACGTGTTCAAGACGTTCTTCTCCGTCTTCCAGAAGGCGGGCGGCCGCATCACCGTGCGCGTGCCGCGCGGCTATGCGGCGAGCTATGCGATCAGCACGACCAGCGGCGATGTGCGCCTCGGCGACCTCGACGTGGACGAGGTGAAGGTGACCACCACCTCCGGTGACGTGCGCGTGGAGCCGGTGACGCAGACCCGCGCGGGGAATCTCTCCGTGACGACGGTTTCCGGCCATGCGGCGGTCAGCGCCTGTGCGGACACGATTGCGGTGACGACCGTCTCCGGCGGCCAGTTCATCTCCTGCGACGCGCACAAGGTGGACGTGAATGTGGTCTCCGGCCGCGTGCATGTCGAAGGCGCATGCGACGAGTGGGAGGTCAGCGCGGTGTCCAGCGACGTGGAGCTGCTGTGCACCGTCGCGCCGACGAAGCGGGTGCAGATTTCCTCGGTGCACGGCGATGTGCGCCTGGCGCTGCCCGGCGACATCCGCGGCTTTGTCGCGGAGAGCACCGGCGCGCTCGGCTGCGAAATCGTCAACGAGTTTGGCCCGAACCGCTACGGCACCTGCGGCCTGCCGATCCGCATGGAGACCATGCGCGGCAAGCTGATCATCATGAGACTGTAAGGAGCAGAGCTTATGGATAAAGTCAAGGAATATGTGGGGCTTTTCTTCGGCGGCCGTCTGGCCGTCGAGGGAAACGGCCGCACGTTTGCCAAGCTGCCTGTGTGGCTGGCAGCGCTCATCGCCGTGGCGAGCATTCGCCTGGCGGTCATCACGGTGCTGCTGGTCGTGGCCTTCGGCATGAAGGTCCGCGTGACCAAGGCGTAAGGAGGGCGGACAGATGGATTTTGAGCTGATCAAAAACAACCTGATGAACGCGGCGGCCCAGCTGCTTTCCCTGCGGGTGATTGTCACCTCGCCGAGCGAGAAAGCGGCCGATCTACCGGCGCTGTATGTGCTGCTGGCCGCGCTGCTGGCGCCCGTCGCCTGCGCCGTGGTGGTGGTGCTGGGCTTCCTGCGCCGCTACGCGATCCGCTTTGAGAAGGACGCGACGAAGCTGTAAATCGATTGAGCTGCAAACCGGTTGAATCAGGGCCGCAGAGCATCTGCGGCTTTTCTGGTGCAGAGGTTTATGGTATACTGATCCCACCAGGCAAGACCGCTGACGACGGAGGAACAGACGATGGAATCTCTATTTGGAAAAAACAAGGAGCGCAGGCCGGGCGGCGTGCTCGTGCTGTACACGTCCAAGCACGGCGCGACGCAGCGCTACGCCGAGCGCATCGCACAGCCGCTGGACGCGCTGGTGAAGGAGGCGGCTTATGCCAAGGCCGATGAGGCGAGGACATATGACGCCATTGTGCTGGGCTGCCCGGTGTATGCCGGCAAGCTCAAGGGACTGGACTTACTGGCGGACAATATCCAGACGCTGAAGGACAAGCGGCTGGTGATCTTCACCTGCGGCCTGTACGATCCGGCGCAGGAGGATGTGCGTGCCAATCTGGACGGCCAGATTCGTGCGGCGCTGGGGGAGGCAGCGGACCAGGCGAAGGTCTTCCATCTGCGCGGCGCGATCCGCTGGTCGAGCCTGGGCCTGATGGAGCGCATGCTGATGAAGGCGTTCCTTTCTCAGATCAAAAAGAAGGCGGAGACGGAGCGCAGCGAGACGGAGCGCCTGATGCTGGAGGCGGAGGGCGGCGCGCTCGATTTCTCGGATGAGGCGGATCTTGACGCGATCGTCCGCGCGGCGCGTGGTGGCGCGGAGGCAGACGCATGAGCGGCCAAAAACCGAACATTCTGCCCGCATGGGCCGAACCGATCGTTTGCTTTCGGGCGGGAGACGAGCGGGAGGCGCAGGAGCAGCGAATGATCCTTGACATGATTGACCGCCTGGGCGATGCCATCCTGTCGCGGGAGAGCGAAATCGCGCACATGACCGCATCCTCCATCATCGTCAGCCGGGACCGCAGGCGAACGCTGATGGCGTTCCACAGGATTTACAACAGCTGGGCCTGGACGGGCGGCCACGCCGACGGGGAAAGCGATTTCGAGGCGATTGCGCGGCGGGAGGCCCAGGAGGAAACGGGCATTTCCGGACTGAAACGGCTGGGCGCCGGCATCGCGTCGCTCGAGATTCTGCCGGTGTGGGCGCACGTCAAGCGCGGCAGGGCCGTGGGTAGCCATCTGCACCTGAATGTGTCCTACCTGTTTGAGGCGGACGACGGCCTGCCGCTTTCTGTGCGCGAGGATGAAAACAGCGCTGTGGGCTGGATCGACATTGACCGCCTTGAGGAATACGTGAGCGAGGCGCCGATGCTGCCGGTGTACAGGCGGCTGCTCAGACGGGCGAACGATTGTTAAATCGTTACAAAAAACATGCGAAAGCGCTTGAATTGCTTCACAAAAACAGCTATACTAAAGCCACCAGAAAGGAGAACAAGCATCATCAGCAGCCCAGGATAAACCGAGTATCAGGCAATTCCCTTGTAAAGGAGGCCGACCGTATGATCGTACGTTTTGTGATGAAAGACGCGCACGTCCCCGCTTCGATTCAGGAGACCATGAACAAGCGCTGCCACCAGCGCATGGATGCATACTTCAAGGATGAAGCGCCTGACGCGACCGTCATCACGGTTCGCGTCACCGAGCAGAAGAACACCTACAAGGTGGAAATGACGATGCCCTATCTCGGGCACACGCTCCGTACGGAAAACCAGGAGCGGGAGATTTCCCTCCCCGCGCTGGATAAGGGTATAGATATCCTGGAACGCCAGATGAAGAAGCTCCGCACCCGTCTGGGGCGCGACCTTCGCAAAAAGCCTGCGGTGGCGGAAGATGCCCCGGCTGAAACCGGGGAGGAAGCCATGGAGGAGCAGGAGCAGAAGGTGCTGCGCGTCAAGCGCTATGCGGCCAAGCCCATGAGCGTGGACGATGCGATTCTGGAAATGGACCTGCTGGGACACTCGTTCTACATGTTCTCGAATGTGGAGACCGGCAACGCAGCGACGGTTTATCGCCGCAAGGACGGCGGCTGCGGCCTGATCGAGCTTGAGAACCTGTAAGAATCCAAACCTGAGCGGTCCGAAAAACGACAAACAGGCGCCCCTCAAGTGAGCCGTGAGGAGCGAAAGAGAAAGGGTGGTACCGATGGATCCGGCGATAAAGAAAGTGGTGGCTGTGCTCGCAGCTGCGCTGATCGTGGTCATCGGAGCAATACTGGTGATCAACACCGCGAACAGGAAGGCGACAGTCACCACGGAAAACGAGATCAAGACACAGGAAAATATTGAAGACAATCAGCAGGCGGATACCGACGCGGAGCCGACCGCAGAAGAAATGCCCACTGACGAGGCACAAGCCGGCGAGACAGGCGTGACCAACGAGGCGCAGGATGAAGCGGCGCAAAATGATGTGATGTATGAAGGCGCGCTTGCGGGACTGAGCGAAGAAGAGATTGCGAAGATGGCAATGGCCGAGGAAGAATCCGCTGCGAGAACCGAGACTTCCGGCGTGGAGGACGCCGTTGACTGAAATCATTGCACAACAAGAGGAGCGGGGCTCCTGACGCACGCGGCTGCGTGCGCGTGAAAAGAGGGAAAAGTATCATAGACGTGTATAAAACCGGAGCTGCCAGGCGCTGAAGGCGAGCCGATGACGCAGCTCCGGTGTTATTGCGTCCATTGCTTTTGCCGCGCCCATGCGGCCAAAACAGGTGCAGAAAGCAGCCTGCGGTAGCGCCGGCCGCACCCGGCATGCAGCCGCGCAGTTTTCAGCGATATCAGGATTTGTATGGAGAAATGAATAAAATTTGCAAATAATTTGAAAAAACCATTGACAAATGCGCTTGCGCGGTGTATTATATATCACGTCGCCGCGCTCGACACATTCAAGCGATGCGGCGAACCCCGGGAGCATAGCTCAGCTGGGAGAGCATCTGCCTTACAAGCAGAGGGTCACAGGTTCGAGCCCTGTTGTTCCCACCAATTTCATAGTGGCGCGGTAGTTCAGTCGGTTAGAATGCCAGCCTGTCACGCTGGAGGTCGAGGGTTCGAGCCCCTTCCGCGTCGCCACTTTTATGCCTTGGTAGCTCAGTCGGTAGAGCAGTAGACTGAAAATCTACGTGTCGGTGGTTCGATTCCGCCCCAAGGCACCAGATATGCGGTAGTAGCTCAGTGGTAGAGTGCCACCTTGCCAAGGTGGATGTCGCGAGTCCGAATCTCGTCTACCGCTCCAAATTCGGCGCCATGGCCAAGTGGTAAGGCAAAGCTCTGCAAAAGCTTCACTCTCCAGTTCGAGTCTGGATGGCGCCTCCACTACGGGACTCAGATATTGATACAATATCTGGGTCTTTTCTTTTACATTTTTTTCGAGACGCCATGCAAAAATCAAAGGATTATCCGCTGGAATTGGTGTTTAGAGAAGGGAAATTGCAGGATTTCGTTTCTCTGAATCAAATGCTCAATTTGCTTCCGAACGGATAGAAGGCAAAATAGGTCGTTGGTCTACTCGAGGCGGCGGATTCTCATCAATTTTGCACCCCCCGGGCTGAAATAGAGGAAAGCGTACACAGTGTTACGATATAATCCGTACACGGTGTACGCTTTTATCTTGGGGATTCGGTGCAGCAATAATGATAGACGGGTACAGAAATAGACTACTCAAGTTTAATAAAGTAGTCTATTCTCGGAAAGAATCTGAATACAGCGCATTCAGAAATCTGAGCAGTATGAAAAAAAGCAGAGATCAAAAACCGCCGAGATGTCCGGAATCCACTTGGAATCCTTCTCGATGGTAGGATTGCAAACCTCAAACACTTCGTCAATGGGATTGAAGGCGATGGTGATACGCTTCTTTTTATAAGAGGAGTCCACGACTTGTCCTCCTCAATGAACTCGTAGTCCAGCTGTACGATGCACCAGATGCCGCCGCAGAGAAGCCGGTCATACTTCTCCGGATACTCGTCGGCGATAGGCACGGCCTTCAGACCAAGATTGGAAAACTCGGCCTCATAGACATCGCGCTTGATATTCAGGCTAACCGTGATCTTGTCGATGACGGTATAGCTACCACGGGCGCGGAGCACGGAGAGGATCTTCTGGGCTTCATCCGGACGTACAAAGTTGTCCACCAGAATCCGCTTCACGTTCTCGACGCCCTTTTCGATGACTTCTTCATCATCGGAGCTACAATACTGCCCCAGGAGGAACTCAAGGACATAGACGGGTACATTGGCCCCTTCCTTGATTTTCTTGGTGAGGTCTTTCCGGACAATTCTCCCGTCGAAACACTCGCGGAGCTTGCCCTTGATGATTTCACGGGTATCCATCGTACCCTCGGTATGCTGATCCATGACTTTCCTCCTTAACCGAAGAAGTCGAACTCATCCACCGCAAATGCAATGTCGATCTGGAATTCCTCGCGCTGCATCTGCAGTCCGTTCTCATCAGCGATGACAAGGTAGTAGGTCTCCGTATTGCTGTACTTCAGCGATTTCAGATTGAAGCTGCACCGGAAGGTACGCTCCTGACCATTATCGCTAGACTTGTCCGCAATAATCTTCTGGACATCGCTGATGGCCTTGCCACTGCTGTCTGTGAAGTAAAGCTGGTATGTCGCTGCTTCCCGATTGCCGCCTACAGCATCCTTCTGATAGAAGTTCAGGGAGAAGATCATGTTGCTGATCTTCCGATTGGCAGAGAGCAGGCTGATCTCCACTGGTTTCGTGTCGTACTTGCTCTTGTTCTTCTTATATTCTTTTGACTGATTCCGCAGGAAGTGGTACTCGATCACCGGGACGACCATTTCCTGCAGGCTGATACCGCCGTGCACGAAGTTCAGGCCGCCGCCCTTCATCTTGATCCGGATGCTCTCTCTCGGAGCGTAGACGTCGTAGGCCATGTTGCCTCCAAGGAACTTCACCGGCAGCAAATACTGCGGCTGCGCACCTTTCTGCATGATGGCATAGCGCCGTCCGATCTCCACATCTTGATCGCTCTCCGTGGTCTTGTCCACCTTGTCATCCTCACTGAGCGGACTGTGGGTATACAGGAAGCCGTGGTCGGAAGTGATAAGGATATTCGCGCCGCCCCACTCGTTGGCGATGATGCGGACCATGTTCTTCCGCTCTTCAATCGCCGTATCGCAGGCGCTGAAGATAGAACTCTCCAGATGACCGGCCTCGTCGATGGTGTCGTGGTAGATATAGACCACGTTCATGCCCTTGATGAGCGCCTGCCGGTCGGCACGCTTCATACCAATAATGTCCTTGTACTTGAGCGCTACGCTGGCCGGGTCCGCTGCCTTCAGGAGCTTGTCCCGGTTGGGAGCCTCAGTGGATTGTCCGTCGGCCAGCACCGCCAGTCGCTCGGTCTTGCCGCTCTTCAACTCGACGGACAGCTCCTTATGCGGAAGCAGCGCCGCCATGCCAAACTTGCTGATCGTCGGGAAGATGCCCTGCATGGACTTCAGGTCCACCTTGGCCTGCGTCTCACGCTCCAGCTGTTCAGCGAGAGTAGCCGCCACCTCGTACCGCATGGCATCGGAGATGATCACATATACCTTGCTGTCGGAAGCCGCCACCTGTCGACGGTAAAAGTCCGTCTGCTGCGGCACTTCCAGCACCCGGCCATACTCGCGCAGGTTGTCCGCGCAGGCATCCGACCAGTTGTTGCCAAGCTGGCCGAGGAACCAGATGGTATAGAGGCCTTCAACCTTCTCCATCACATGGGTGAACAGGTCGGACAGTTCCTCGTGATAATTCTTCAGGCTCTCGGAATAGCTCTTATGGAACTCCCGGTAATAGGTGTCCATGATGTAGTATTCCGTCGTGTATCAGCTGTACCTGAGGGTCGGCTGTGAGCATGACGATATTGTTGCGGATGATACTGATTGCCGGCACACAACATATACTGATTATGATAACGGCAAAATCAAGTATACCGACAATAACGACGGCAAAACTCATATCCGGCAGAATGGATATGACCGCATTTGCAATACCTGCCACGAGAAGATAAGCATTGTATATGGGGAGGAACACACCGAGAAACACGACTATTCCAACGGCGACGTCTGCCCATGCAGCTACGATCGCAACAACTGTCAGCACACGCCCAGCAAGATAAAGACATACAACCGTCATCTTTTCAAATTCCTGAATGAAAAGCAGCACGAGACCATTGCCATTGTGTGGAATATAATCTGTTCAACATGCGAAAAGATCTATAGTGAGGAGATCGATTATGTAGGTGATGAGAATAACCCGATTGGCCTGCCGTATGATCATGTTTGGAAAGATGGCAACTGGACTTACATGACTTCGTCGGTGATGCAGCCGGCATCATGCCGGTTTAGCTTGACAGTCCCTTTTGCTTTATGCTTGCAGATTTCCGCCGGGAAGCCGGCTGCTGCCGAGTGCATAACGCAAAAAAGCGGTTAAAGATTGTATCATCATGCCAAATAGTTTATAATGGATTGCATCAAGGAACCAGGGAATCGGCTCGACCGGGGTGACGCTGACGGGGGGAAATGGGATGGATCGCAGAGCACAGCAGGCGCTGATTGCAAAGACAGGGGAGCAGCGCGAGGCGTATCTGCCCCTCCGGATGCACCTTCAGGACACAGAGGCCGTGATCACCCGCCTGGTGCGTCAGTGGCTTTCGGAGGCGGGTAGGGCGTGCATCGCAGGGGCGATGACAGAGGAGATGCTGGTTCGCCTTGCCTGCTTTCTTGCGCTGATTCATGATCTGGGCAAGGCGACGCCTTGCTTCCAGCAGAAGGTGGCTCCGCTGGTCGAGGGCGGGATGGAGCGCCTGACCGCGTGCGGCCTTCGCTGGGGCGCGCTGCCCAATGCCTGCGAGTCGCCGCATGCCCTGGCGGGCGAGATGCTGCTGCTGGAGGCGGGCTGCCCCGCATCGGTGGCGTCGATTGTCGGTGCGCATCATGGAAAGCCATCCTCCGAGAGGATGCATGAGGAGCCGGGACAGATGGAGCTTCACCCGGAAAACTACTTCGGCAAATCGAGGGAGGCCTGGGAAAGCGTCCGGCAAGCGCTGATTGACGAGGCGCTGGCCGCCGCCGGCTTTGCGGACATGAGCGAGTTGCCGGAGGTGTCCGTGCCGGTGCAGATGCTGCTGAGCGGTCTGCTGATCATGGCGGACTGGTTGGCCAGCAATCCGGCGTTCTTTCCGCTGATCCGCGTCGATGACCCGGTTTTTGCCGGCACGGCGGAGCGCGGCGAGCAGGGCTGGCGCAGAATCCGTCTGCCGGCGTGCTGGCAGCCGGAGACGATCTTTGCGACAGACGATCTGTGCCAGCGGCGCTTTTTCGACGAGCGGGGCAATGGCTATACGCCCAATGCCGTGCAGCGGGCGATGATGCAGGCGGCGGAGCAGTCTGCGCATCCGGGCGTTATGATTCTGGAGGCACAGATGGGCGTGGGCAAAACGGAGGCCGCGCTGCTGGCCGCCGAAATCCTGTCCTGCGGCATGGACGGACAGGAAAAGCGCGGTGGAATCTTCTTCGGCCTGCCGACGCAGGCGACGGCCAACGGCATTTTTCCCAGGGTGTGCCGCTGGGCGCAGACGCTCACCGAGACGTCCCAGGCAACGCTTCGCCTGGCGCACGGCGGTGCGGCGCTCAATCCGGATTATCTGGCGATTCAGGAGCGCTCCCGGGTTGAGGAGGATGCGCAGGACGACAGCGGGCTTGTGGTGCACGCCTGGTTTCAGGGGCGCAAGCAGGCGCTGCTGTCCAGCTTTGTGATCGGCACCGTGGATCAGCTGCTGATGGCTGCCCTGCGCCAGAAGCACGTCATGCTGCGGCACCTGGGGCTGTGCGGCAAGGTCGTGATCATCGATGAAATCCATGCCTATGATGCGTATATGGTGCAATACCTGGATGCGGCGCTGACCTGGCTGGGCGCCTACCGGGTGCCCGTCATTCTGCTGAGCGCTACGCTGCCGCCGCAGCGCAGGCAGGAGCTGATCGCCGCCTACCTGGGCGGTCAGGCGCCGGAAGGAGCCTGGCGTCAAAGTCTGGCCTATCCACAGCTGACCTGGACTGACGGCGCGCAGGTGCGTCAGACGGCGATCGACGATTCGTCCGGAGCCAGGCAGGTGCGCGTGCAGCGGGCTGCGTTTGACGCGCTGGACATGGACGCCCTGGCTGTGCACCTGTCCGAAAGGCTGTCCCAGGGCGGCTGCGCAGGGGTGATCGTCAATACGGTGCGCCGCGCCCAGCAGGCGGCACAGGCGCTTTCGCGGTCCATGCCCGACACGCAGGTGCTGCTGCTGCACGCCCAGTTTGTGCTGCCGGATCGGATTGCGCACGAGGACGAGCTGGTGCGCCGCATCGGCAAGCAATCAGGGGCGGCGCAGCGTCATCGCCTGGTAGTGGTCGGCACGCAGGTGATCGAGCAGTCGCTGGACATCGATGTGGACTATCTGGTCACGGATCTGTGCCCGATGGATCTGCTGCTCCAGCGGATTGGCCGGCTGCACAGGCACCCGGGGCACGACGCGATCCGGCCGCCGAAGCTGCAAACGGCCCAATGCCTGGTGCTCGGCGCGTCGCAGACGCTGGAATCGGGCAGCTGTCGGGTCTACGGCGAATACCTGCTGATGCGCACGCGCAGCTTCCTGCCGGAGACGATCACGCTGCCGGGCGACATTCCCGGCCTCGTCCGATGCGTGTACGATGAGGACGCGGTCCTGCCGCAGACACCGCCGGGATATGGGAAGGCGCGCGAGCAGCACGAACGGCAGTGCCGCGACAAGCAGAACCGGGCTAGCGTCTTCCGGCTGAACCTGCCCGAGGCGTGCCCGGATTTCCCGTGGCTCAATACGATGACCGGGCTGATGGACGGCGACTACCGGGGGGATGAGCCGCATGCTCAGGCGGCGGTGCGCGACGGCGATCCCTCCATCGAGGTGCTGCTGATGAAGACCTGCGGGGAGCAGGCGACGTTTGTTAGCGGCGGGCCGCTCATCCCGACGGATCACGTTCCGGACCGGGAGACGTGCATGGAGATCGCCAGGCAGCGCATTCGCCTGCCGCGGGCGCTGTGCGTGCCATGGCAGCGGGCGGATCAGACGATCGAGGAGCTGAAGCGGCGCAGCGCGGCGCTGGCTGAATGGCAGCAGTCCCCCTGGCTGCAGGGCGAGCTGGTGCTGCTGCTTGATCGAAACAACGCGACGACACTCAATGGCTATTGCCTGGCCTATGACCGAGAGACGGGGCTGCACTGCACCAAGGAGGATCATAATGTTTGACAAGGCGTTTAATCTGCTGGATGCACCGTGGATTCGCGTCGTCCGGCCGGACGCGGCGGAGGAAGAGGTTTCGCTGACCGACGCGCTGCTTGGCGCCCACGCGTATGCCGACCTGGCGGGTGAGCTGCCCACGCAGGACGTGGCAGTGCTCCGGCTGCTGCTGGCGGTGTTGCACACGGTATTCTCCCGGGTGGACTGCCGGGGGCAGGAGGCTCCGCTGACCTCGACGCCAGGGGCGCTCAAGCGCTGGGGCGAGCTGTGGCGGCTGGGCCATTTTCCCGAGGAGCCGCTGCGCGCATACCTTGCCGCCTGGCATGAGCGCTTCTGGCTGTTCCACCCCGAGCGGCCGTTTTACCAGGTGAACGAGGCGGCCATCGGCACGCCGAGCGGAGCCTGCAAGCTCAACGGCGAGATCTCGCAGAGCGGCAACAAGGAGCGCCTGTTCTCCGTGCGCAGCGGCGCGCAGAAGGAGCGGCTCAGCTATGCCGAGGCGGCGCGCTGGCTGCTGTATCTGAATGGATTTGACGACACCTCGGCCAAGCCCAAGGGTAAGGATCTTCCCACGCCGGGCATCGGGTGGCTGGGCAAGCTGGGGCTGATCACGGCCGTGGGCCGGAATCTCTTTGAGACGCTGATGCTCAATCTGGTGCTCTTGCCGGACAAGAAGCCCTGGCCGGAGCCAGAGCAGCCCTGCTGGGAGCTGGAGCGCCCCAGGATCGGGGAGCGGGTACAGATCGCCATGCCCCGCAACGCAGCCGGGCTGCTGACGCTGCAGTCCCGCCGTATTCTGCTGCAGCGGGAGGGAGACGCGGTGACGGGCTATACGCTGCTCGGCGGCGACTTCTTTCCCCGGGAGGATGCGCTGCTGGAGCAGATGACGGTTTGGACTGAGGTGAAGGACAAGAAGGGAAATCATCAGGTTGATCAACCCAGGCGGCATGATGCAACGCGTCAGATGTGGCGTGATTTCAGCGCGATTACCGCCGAAGCGGACGGGCGGATTCGACCTGGCGTGGTCAGTTGGGTGTCTTATCTGCAAAGGGCAGGCATGCTTCCCGGTGTGAAACGGGTCTGTCTGCGCATCGCCTCCGTCCAGTATGGAGATAAGGACTTCTTCATCAGCCATGTATTCGACGATCGACTGACCTTCCATGCCGAGCTGCTGACTGAGGCGGGCACCGTGGGCTATCAGAAGGCTGCGGAGGAGATCGCGCGGGTGGAGACGGCGGCGAAGTACGCCGGATGGCTGGCCAGCGATCTGGATCGAGCGGCGGGCGGCCGTGGAACGGCTCGGGAGGATCGGGCACAGGAGCGGCTATTTGATTGGGTTGACGCGCCGTTCCGGCTTTGGCTGGCCTCGCTGGACCCGGATGCGGGGGCGGAGGCGCTGCTCGAGCAGCAGATTTCCTGGCGGGAGCAGGCCAGAAGCCTGGCACGGCAGTTGGGTGAGGAAATGGTCGCGCAGGCTGGACAGAAGGCTTTCGTGGGCAGAATTGTCAAGCTTAAGCGGAACGGCAAGGAGGAGGAGCGGCATTATTCCGCACCGGAGGCCATCAACTTGTATATGCGCCGGCTCAACAAATTGTATCCGGCGAATCAGGAAACGGGGGAATGACAGATGACGAGGACGACGAATCGCTGGCAGCAGGCGCAGGCGGTTCAGCGGGAGGCCGAGGGGCGGCTCAAACGGCTCATCGGCATGGGCCAGGGCAGCGTGCAGCGCGCCGCGCTGGCCAGGCTGCGCCGGGGCATCGGGCGGCGGCCGGGCGAGCTGCCGGAGCTGTGGGGGATCCTGCTGGACGGGCTGCCGCAGGATATGCAGAGCCATCGGCTGGACGAGCCTTCGCGCGCGGAATGGGCGATCTACACGGCACTGACTGTCTTTGCCCTGCACCAACAGGGGCGCGACGTGCAGCGCCAGAGCGCCCATGTGCCGGGCATCAGCCTGGGCACAGCGGCACAGCGGCTCGCCGCCAGGCTGCCGGGCGAGCCGGCGGACAATCGCGAGCGGGTGGCCCGGCGCTTCAACCAGGTCGCCACAGCGGATACCATGCAGGAGCTGGCCCATTACCTGCGCGCCTTTGTCCAGCTGCTGCGCGCCAACGACCTGGCGCTGGACTACGCGTTGCTGGCCAGGGATCTGTTCTGCTATCAGTTTGACGATGGGGCGGCGGGCGTCCGCCTTCGCTGGGGACAGGACTTCTACGCGGATACGACAGAGAACAAGGAGGATGCAGACAATGCGCAAACAGAGAATGGTGATTGATTTTCATGTGCTCCAGACGGTTCCGCCGAGCTGCGTGAACCGCGACGATACCGGCAGCCCGAAGACGGCGGTCTACGGCGGCGTGACGCGCGCACGGGTGTCCAGTCAGGCGTGGAAGCACGCGATGCGGGCGTACTTCATGGACGAGTTGGAGGCGATTGACGTCGGACAGCGGACCAAGCGCATCGTGGAGCTGGTCGCCGAGGAGATCGCGCGCCTCGATCCGGCGCTGGACAGCGAGAAGCTGGCGATCAAGGCGCTGAGCGATGGCGTTGGGCTGAAGATCAAGGGCGCCAAGGAGGGCACGGACGCGCTGTTCTTCATGAGCCGCAAGCAGGCGCAGAATCTGGCGCAGATCGCGGTGGCCAATCCCAAGCAGATCAAGGACATGAAAATGGATTGCCAGGCGGCGCTGCGCAAGGATCCCGCGATGGACATGGTGCTGTTTGGCCGGATGGTGGCCAATGACCCGACGCTGAACTATGATGCCGCGGCGCAGGTGGCGCACAGCATTTCCACGCATGCGGTCGGCAATGAGTTTGACTATTTTACGGCGGTCGATGACCGTCAGACCGAGGGGGAGAGCGGCGCGGCCCACATGGACACGACGGAGTTCAATTCCTCGACGCTGTACCGCTACGCGACAGTCAACGTGCTGGAGCTGGAAAAGAACCTGCCGGGGCAGGCGGCGCAGGCCGTTCGTGCGTTTGCGGATGCATTCGTGCACGCGATGCCGACGGGCAAGCAGAACGCGTTTGCCAATCGGACGCTGCCGGACGACATCTATGTCACCATCCGCCGCGATCAGTCCGTCAGCCTGGCCCCGGCCTTTGAAAAGCCCGTCACCGCGACGCGGGACAGCGGCTACATGACCGGCTCGGAAAAGGCGCTGGCGGAATATGCGAACCGGCTTGAGCGGCAGGGCATGGTGGAGCCGCCCGCGCTGGCGCTGTGCGTTGGCGATATGGCCCAGGCCCTGGGCGCGCAGAGCGTGACGCTCCCGCAGCTGCTGGAGCAGATCGAGGCGTGGATCGGCGCGCATGTGCAGGATGGCGGTGCTGTGTAATGGCAACGCTGCTGCTGCGCCTGGCTGCGCCGATGCAGTCATGGGGCGTGGATTCCAAGTTTGAAACCCGACAGACGCTGCGCGAGCCGACCAAGAGCGGTGTTCTCGGATTGCTGGCCGCGGCGCTGGGCTGCCGCAGGGATCAGCTGCCCGGCGCACTGCTCGCGCTGAAGATGGCGGTCCGCGTGGATCAGGAGGGCCGGATGATCACGGATTTCCATACCGTGCACGGCATCGCGGCGGATGAGATGGGCCGTATCCTGCGCCAGACGGACGGTAAGCGCAGACCGGCGCGCAATCGCGACTTTGTGACGACCCGACAGTACCTGTGCGACGCGGTGTTCGTCGTCGCGCTGGAGCACGAGGACGAGCAGTGGCTTGGCGAGCTGGCCGATGCGCTGCGCACACCGGCGTACCCCCTGTTCCTGGGCAGGCGCTCCTGCCCGCCAACGCTTCCGCTGGTGCTGGGCATCACGGCGCAGGACCGAAGGAGCGCGCTGAACGCCTGCCCCTGGCAGGCAGCGGAGCACTACCGGCGCAAACATGGGACACAGCTGCTGCGGGTTTTAGCAGATGCCGAGCCGGGCAGCGCGGCGCGCCCGTCCCGGCGCGATGTGCCCGTTTCATTTGACCCCGGATGCAGAAGGCACGCCATGCGTGCGATTGAGCAATACACGATGACGCCGCCGGGCGAGCACGAGCATGATCCGATGAGCGAGCTTTCGTGATCCGGAATCCTCGCAAGGCGGGGGAGAAAGGAAGCAAGATGTTTTTGTCAAGAATCGCGCTCGACACGGGGCGCAGGGAGACCCTGCGAGCGCTGCATTCGCCAAGAATCCTGCACGGCGCGGTGGAGTCCGCCTTTCCGGGCGAGCGGGAGCGGCGGCTGTGGCGTCTCGATCAGCTCGGCGGGCAGACATACCTGCTGCTGCTGAGCCGGGGCAGGCCCGACCTGTCAGGTGTACAGGCACAGTTCGGCTTCGCGGATCGCCCCTGGGAGACGAAGGATTATCAGCCGCTGCTGGACAGGATCGTTCCTGGCTCCCGCTGGCAGTTCCGGGTCGTGTGCAATCCGACCCGCAGCGCGCCGTCCGTGGGCGGAAAGCGGGGCAGGGTAGAGGCGATCACCATCGCTGCGCGGCAGCGGGAGTGGCTGAAGCGCCAGGGCGAGCGGCACGGCTTCGACGTGCAGGAGGGCCAGTTTGACGTGGTTCATTCCGAATGGAAGACATTCCGCAAGGAAAACGAGCGGGGGCGTGAGGTCATGCTGCTGCAGGCGACGTTTGAGGGGGTGCTGACGGTTTGCGACGCGCAGGCCTTCACGGCGTTGCTGACGAACGGCCTGGCGCGCGCGAAGGCGTATGGCATGGGGATGATGACGGTGATGCGCGATGCCTGAGATCCCGGGGATCATCCGGCCGGATCTGCAGGAGCTTCCGCAGATCCGGGATCGGATGACGTTTCTGTACCTGGAACGATGCCAGCTGAGCCGTGAGGATTGTGCCATCACCATCCGCGATGAGAGAGGAACGGTGCATGTGCCGGCGGCAGGGATCAGCGTGCTGCTGCTGGGGCCAGGAACCAGCGTGACGCATCGCGCGATGGAGCTGATTGGCGACGCAGGCGTGACGGTCATCTGGGTGGGCGAGCATGGCGTTCGCTATTATGCCAGTGGACGCGCACTGAGCCGCCAGTCCTCCATGCTGATTCGTCAGGCCAGGCTGGTGTCCAACACGCGGTCCCATTTGGCGGTCGTGCGGAAGATGTACGAGATGCGCTTTCCGGGAGAGGATGTCTCCCGTCTGACGATGCAGCAGCTTCGCGGACGCGAGGGCAGCCGGGTGCGCAGCGCATACAGGGAGGCCGCGAAGAAGTGGAACGTCGAATGGAACGGCCGCCTCTATCGTCCGGATGATTTTGACTGCGGCGATCCGGTCAATCAGGCGCTTTCGGCGGGGCATGCCTGCCTGTACGGCCTGGCACATGCGGTGATCGCTGCTCTGGGCTGCTCCGCCGGGCTGGGCTTTGTCCATGTGGGCCATGAGAACGCCTTTGTGTATGATATCGCAGATCTGTACAAGGCGGAGATCACGATTCCGCTGGCTTTTGAGATTGCAGCGGAGGCGCCGGAGAACATTGGCGCACAGACGAGGCGCAGGGTTCGCGATGAGATGGTCAGGATGCGTCTGCTCGAGCGCATGGTGACGGACATCAGCAGCCTCCTCAAGGAGCCTGATGCGGACGAGGAGGCAGTGGACAGCGTATATCTTTGGGACGTCCACGGCCAGCTGGAGAACGGAAGGAACTTCTCCGTGGAGGAACCGCGATGATTGTCGTGACGCTTTCGGATTGTCCGGCGCGCCTGCGGGGCGATCTTACCAAATGGCTGATTGAAATCAACACCGGGGTCTATGTCGGACAGGTCAGCGCCCGCGTGCGGGACGAGCTGTGGGATCGCATCTGCGAGCATGTGAAGGACGGTCGGGCGACGATGGTGTTCTCCGCCAGGAATGAGCAGGGGCTGCAATTCCGGGTGCACAACACAACCTGGGAGCCTGTGGATTTCGACGGCATCACGCTGATGCGCAGGCCTGCGCGGGAGATCCGCGAAAAGCAGGAGCTGTCTGTGTCGCGTGCGGAGCAAATGCGCACCGCGAGACGGAGCCAACCCGGGCGCGTCCTGCCGGCGGACAACTATGTGGTGATTGATCTGGAGACGACCGGGCTGGCAGCCGCAGACGAGCAGATCATCGAGCTTGCTGCGATCCGCGTGAGGCAGGGAAGAATCGCTGAGGAGTATGAACAGCTTGTGCGTGTGGAGGGCAAGCTCAAGCCGGACATTGTGCAGCTGACTGGGATTGACGACGCTATGCTGGAAACGCAGGGCAAGCCGATCAGGCAGGCGCTCCCGGAATACATGGCGTTCCTGGACGATGATACAATCGTGGCGCATCACGCCTCGTTTGACATCAGTTTTTTGCGGGCTGCTTGCAAAAGGGAAGGCATTCCGCTGCCGCGATCCAGGATTGTGGACACGCTCGACATTGCCCGAAAGCGGATGAAGGGCTTATCAGATTTGAAGCTCACGACGCTGGCCAAGACGCTGGACGTCCCGATTCTGACCCCGCACCGCGCGCTGGCTGATTGCAGGGTGCTTCAGCAGGTCTATGTGAAACTGAATGAAATCCGGTAGCTGTGCAGACGAAAAGCCTTGATTTTTCAGGGATCCTTTAGTCTTTTCCCCGCATGCGCGGGGGTGATCCCTAATTGCAGATTTGACAATTGAGGAAGACTTGCTTTTCCCCGCATGCGCGGGGGTGATCCCCAGAGGCAAATCCGCAACCTTGACGAGCTGATCTTTTCCCCGCATGCGCGGGGGTGATCCCGACCTGACCAACAAGCCGACGATTCCGACAGTCTTTTCCCCGCATGCGCGGGGGTGATCCCGGCTGGCGGCTCTCGCTGTCCTCCTTCGGCAGCTTTTCCCCGCATGCGCGGGGGTGATCCCGTGCGGCGCGAGATCGTGGTGGGCGCAGAAGGCTTTTCCCCGCATGCGCGGGGGTGATCCCGCGGCGTGGAACACGATGGAAGCGGGCAAGCCCTTTTCCCCGCATGCGCGGGGGTGATCCCCGGGTTGTCCTGCGGCCTGTCCGGCGCGAAGTCTTTTCCCCGCATGCGCGGGGGTGATCCCTTGGTGGTCTGGTTCTTCTTCGGGTAATCCAGCTTTTCCCCGCATGCGCGGGGGTGATCCCGTGTAACAGACAATGAGGCCCAGTTGGCCGGGCTTTTCCCCGCATGCGCGGGGGTGATCCCTGGGCAAACTGCTGCATCATCTGCATGGGGTTCTTTTCCCCGCATGCGCGGGGGTGATCCCCACTTTGTCCCGGTCGGGGACTGGCGGGTGCTCTTTTCCCCGCATGCGCGGGGGTGATCCCAGGCCCAGCACCTCAAGCGCCGCCAGATCGGCCTTTTCCCCGCATGCGCGGGGGTGATCCCGCATCGGGGGTGAGCTTTTAATGGCCAATGAGCTTTTCCCCGCATGCGCGGGGGTGATCCTTGTCCACCTGCGCCAGATCCACGGTCTGCGCACTTTTCCCCGCATGCGCGGGGGTGATCCCCATTTGATGGTATAATAAGACCATCGAAAGGGCTTTTCCCCGCATGCGCGGGGGTGATCCTAAATGAGATCTGTGAGGTTGTCCTCGCAGATCCTTTTCCCCGCATGCGCGGGGGTGATCCCACCTGCGACATCATCACCGCGATCCACGCCGACTTTTCCCCGCATGCGCGGGGGTGATCCCTTTGACCGCATCAGCTGGATGTAAGCGGAGATCTTTTCCCCGCATGCGCGGGGGTGATCCCTACTCTCTTTCCGACATCCGGGCCGCGACTGACTTTTCCCCGCATGCGCGGGGGGTGATCCCAATCCGTATCTGCGCCGGTATGTGCAGCCGGACTTTTCCCCGCATGCGCGGGGGTGATCCCTCCCGGTTCGCGCCCCAGGCGTAGAGCCTGAGCTTTTCCCCGCATGCGCGGGGGTGATCCCAGGCCGCTCAGCCTGCGCCCCAGACGGCCCAGCTTTTCCCCGCATGCGCGGGGGTGATCCCGCTCAGGCCGTCAAGAGGCAGCTTCGCCCCGTCTTTTCCCCGCATGCGCGGGGGTGATCCCTCCAGTCTCCAAACCACTCTGCGTTACCTGGACTTTTCCCCGCATGCGCGGGGGTGATCCCCGGGCCGCGCAGCGCCTCAGCGGGGATCTCGCCTTTTCCCCGCATGCGCGGGGGTGATCCCCCGGTCTATCACGCGCTGAGCGAGCTGGTCGGCTTTTCCCCGCATGCGCGGGGGTGATCCCGCGCAAGGGCCAGCGCCAACGCGCCGGCCCCTCTTTTCCCCGCATGCGCGGGGGTGATCCCAGCCATGCCCTGCACCTCCTTGCAAAGATCCTCTTTTCCCCGCATGCGCGGGGGCGATCCCGCATGGTCGTTCACGTCAGGCGTCAGCACCTTCTTTTCCCCGCATGCGCGGGGGGTGATCCTACCTTGAGCGCATGGGCGTTGAAGTGGTAAACAAAAATTGGACACGCAGGGGGTAGAAACTGGACACGAAAAACGGTATTCTGTAATG
>CAMFCQ010000013.1 GCA_945948915.1 uncultured Clostridia bacterium
GGCTTTTCGGATAGTTTGTAAATTTTTTTTGCACCTACTTGACATAAAGGGACGAACTGGGCAGAGTGGTGATTCCCAAGGAAATACGGCGGACCCTCCGCATTCGGGAGGGCGACCCGCTGGAAATCTACACGGATAAGGATGGAGAAGTGATCCTCAAGAAGTATTCGCCGATTGGGGAGATTTCAAACTTTGCAAAGGATTACACCGAATCGCTGTTTCGGTCGCTGGGGCACATCGCGTGCATCACAGACAAGGACATGATCGTCTCGGCCAGCGGTGTTTCGCGCAAGGAGCTTTGGGAAAAGCCGATCAGCCGGGACCTGGAGCAGGCGATCCAGAGCCGTCAGGTGGTCACGGCCAACCGGGGTAGCGGCACGCGCATGGTGCCTGTGACCAGCGAAGAGGATGCGCAGGCGTACACGGCGCAGGTCATCTGCCCGATCATCGCGGACGGCGAGTCGATCGGCGCGGTGGTGCTCCTGTCGCGCGAGCCTGCGGCCAGGATGGGCGACACGGAGCTCAAGGTCGCGGAGACGACGGCCAGCATCGTGGGCCGGCAGATGGAGCAGTAATGCATCATAAGGAGGATTGCCGCGGCGCGGTGATCCTTTTTTCATCTCTCGTTTGCTCTTGCAGCGGACGTCTGCTGTGCAGGCACAGAAAAACGCTGTGCGGTGTTTTGCGGATTTGGGTTGAAGAATGCCGCTTTTTTGGTATAATGGAAACGAAGCATATATACCGAAAGGAATCTGTAAAGCATCATGAAAGGCATCATTCTTGCGGGCGGTGCCGGAACCCGGCTGTATCCGTTGACGATGGTGACGAGCAAGCAGCTTCTGCCCGTCTACGACAAACCCATGATCTACTATCCGCTGTCCACGCTCATGCTGGCGGGCATCAAGGATATCCTGATCATCTCCACGCCGGAGGATACGCCGCGGTTTGAGCACCTGCTGGGCGACGGCAGCCAGTTCGGCGTCAGTCTCAGCTATCAGGTACAGCCGAGCCCGGACGGCCTGGCGCAGGCCTTCCTGCTGGGCGAAGACTTCATTGGGGACGACGCCTGCGCGATGGTGCTGGGCGACAACATTTTCTACGGCAACGGCTTCTCCAGAATCCTGCGTGCGGCGGTGGCCAACGCGGAGGAAAACGCCCGCGCGACGGTGTTCGGCTATTATGTGACCGATCCTGAGCGCTTTGGCGTGGTGGAGTTTGATGCGGACGGCCACGTGGTTTCCGTGGAGGAGAAGCCCCGGAGCCCAAAGAGCAATTACGCGGTGACGGGCTTGTATTTCTATCCCCGGGGCGTTTCCGCGATGGCGAAGGACGTAAAGCCGTCCGCACGCGGCGAGCTGGAGATCACGACGCTCAATGCGATGTATCTTGAGGAGAGGGCGCTGGATGTGCAGCTGCTGGGCCGAGGCTTTGCGTGGCTGGACACCGGCACGATGGACAGTCTTGTGGAGGCAGCGGATTTCGTGCGCATGGTGGAAAAGCGCCAGGGCATCAAAATCAGCGCGCCGGAGGAAATCGCCTATAAAAACGGCTGGATCACCAGGGACAAGCTGCTTGAGAGCGCACAGCGCTACGGCAAGAGCCCGTACGGCGCGCATCTCAAGGCAGTAGTGGAAGGCAGGGTGCGTTACTGATGAAGAGAATCGAGACAGCACTGCCGGGCGTGTGCATCGTCGAGCCGCAGGTGTTCGGCGATCATCGCGGGTATTTCATGGAGACGTATTCCACAAAGACCTTTGCGGACATCGGCATCACCAACGCGTTTGTGCAGGACAACCAGTCCTTCACGGCGCAGAAGGGCACGCTGCGCGGCATCCATTTCCAGAACGCGCCCATGGCGCAGGCCAAGCTGGTGCGCGTGACGCGAGGCGCGGTGCTCGACGTGGCGGTCGATCTGCGCTGCGGCAGCCCGACGTATAGGCAGTGGGTCGGCGTGGAGCTGTCCGCCGAGAACAAGCGCATGCTGTTCATCCCGCGCGGCTTCGGCCACGGGTTTGTGACGCTGACGGACGACGTGGAGTTCTGCTACAAGGTGGACAACCTGTACAGCCGTGAATGCGACCGCGGCATCCGCTTTTGCGATCCGTCCATCGGCGTTCAGTGGGGCGTGGAGAACCCGATCCTCTCTGAAAAGGACGCGAATTCCCCGATGCTGGCGGATTCGGACTGCAATTTTACATATGGGGAATGACGCTGCCTTCAGCGCCTTTCCTGATTTGCGGAGGACAGCATGACGATTATCGTAACCGGCGGCGCCGGCTTTATCGGCTCCAACTTCATCTTTCACATGCTGGGAAAATACCCGGCTTACCGCATCATCTGCCTGGACAAGCTGACCTATGCGGGCAACCTCTCGACGCTCAGGTCCGTGATGGACAATCCCAATTTCCGCTTTGTGAAGGCGGACATCTGCGACCGCGAGGCGGTGGAGCGGCTCTTTGAGGAGGAGCACCCGGACATCGTCGTGAACTTCGCGGCGGAGAGCCATGTGGACCGCTCCATCGAGAACCCCGGCGTATTCCTGCAGACGAACATCCTGGGCACGCAGGTGCTCATGGACGCGTGCCGCAGATACGGCATCACACGCTATCATCAGGTGTCCACCGACGAGGTCTACGGCGATCTGCCGCTTGACCGGCCCGATCTGTTCTTCACCGAGGAGACGCCGATTCACACGTCCAGCCCGTATTCCAGCTCCAAGGCCGGCGCCGATCTGCTGGTGCTGGCGTATTACCGCACCTACGGCCTGCCGGTGACGGTCTCCCGCTGCTCCAACAACTACGGCCCGTATCACTTCCCGGAGAAGCTGATCCCGCTGATGATCGCCAACTGCCTGAATGACAGGCCGCTGCCGGTGTACGGCAAGGGCGAAAACGTGCGCGACTGGCTGTACGTGGAGGATCACTGCAAGGCGATCGACCTGATCCTTCACAAGGGCCGCGTGGGCGAGGTCTACAACATCGGCGGCCACAACGAGATGCGCAACATCGACATCGTAAAGCTCATCTGCAAAACGCTGGGCAAGCCGGAGAGCCTCATCACCTACGTCACCGACCGCAAGGGCCACGACATGCGCTACGCGATCGACCCGACGAAGATTCACAATGAGCTGGGCTGGCTGCCGGAGACGAGGTTTGCCGACGGCATCCAGAAGACGATTGCCTGGTATCTTGAGCATCGGGACTGGTGGGAGGAGATCATCTCCGGCGAATACCAGAACTACTATGAGAAGATGTACGGGAACCGCTGAGCGGCGGACAGGAGAGCTATGAAGGTATTGGTTACAGGCGTCTGCGGCCAGCTGGGCCATGACGTTGTCAACGAGCTGATCCGTCGCGGACATGAGGCGATCGGCAGTGATATCGCGCCGCTGTATGCGGGCGCGGACGACGGCACGGCGGTGACGCGCGCACCGTATGCACAGATGGACATCACCGACGCGCAGGCCGTTGCCCGCGTGCTCTCTGAAGCCCGGCCGGACGCGGTCATTCACTGCGCAGCCTTTACGGCGGTGGACGCGGCGGAGGACAATGAGGACAAGGTACGCGCCATCAATGCGGGCGGCACGAGGAACATTGCCAGGGTCTGCAAAGCGCTCGGCTGCAAAATGATGTACATCTCCACGGACTACATTTTTGACGGCAGGGGCGAGACGCCGTGGACGCCGGATTGTACCGACTACGCGCCGCTGTCCGTCTACGGGCGGACGAAGCTGGAGGGCGAGCTGGCCGTGCGCGAGCTGGTGGAGAAGTTCTTCATCGTGCGCATCGCCTGGGTCTTCGGCGTCAACGGAAAAAACTTCATCAGGACGATGCTCAGTCTGGGGCAGAAGCATGAGAGCCTGCGCGTGGTCTGCGACCAGATCGGCACGCCGACGTACACGCTGGATCTTTCACGCCTGCTGGCAGACATGATCGAGTCCGAGAAATACGGCGTGTACCATGCGACCAACGAGGGCGGGTACATCTCCTGGGCGGATTTTGCCAGGGAGATCTTCCGTCAGGCGGGCATGGCGACGCAAGTTGTGCCGGTGACCACCAGCGCGTACGGCCTGTCAAAGGCGGCTCGGCCGCTGAACAGCCGTCTGGACAAATCGAAGCTGACCCGGAACGGCTTTGCACCGCTGCCCGCATGGCAGGACGCGCTGAGCCGCTACCTCAGAGAGATCATGTAAAAACAAGCGCTCTTTATGGTCGAAGAGCGTTTTTTGAAAGAGGTGCATACAGGATGAAACCCGAGTGGAAGGACCGCGTGCGGCGCTGGATGGCTGTGCTCGAGAAGGAGTTCTACGAGCCGCTTGGCGAAATCGCGCTCGAGGGCTTTGAGACGGCGCAGATGCTTGCGCCCGAGGAAGCGGAGACGCGCGATTTTGCGCCAATGAAGCCCGGAACGGCCTGGGGCTGCAAGTGGCATTACTGCTGGATGCGCGGCGAGATCGTGCTGCCTGAGCGGGCGGCGGGTCAGCGCATCGTGATGGACCTTGAGCAGGGTGGCGAGGCGACGCTGTTTGTGAACGGCGAGGCGTTCGGCACGCGCCGCGCAGAGTGGGTGAGCGTACCGCATCACTACATCTGCGATCAGGTGCTGACCCTGAACGCGCAGCCGGGCCAGCGCTTCCATCTGCTGATGGAGGCCTATGCCGGGCACGATTATCCGGGCGAGCACAACGACGGCTGCGCGACGGGCCCGGTGCGCCCTGGCGACTATTTGCCCGAGCCGGAGGACGTGCCGCGTCAGAGGATGGGCCGCAGCACGTTCGGCATCTGGCACGAGACGGCATACCAGCTCTGGCTTGACCTGCGCACGATCGCGGATCTGCTGAAGGTGGAGGACAAGGATTCCCTGCGCGCGGCGGAGCTGGAGGAGGCGCTGGAGCGCTTCACGCTGCTGGTGGACTTTGAGCAGCCGCGCGAGGGAAGGCTGGCGGATTATGCGCGGGCACGCGAGGCGATTTTGCCCGTGCTGGCCGCGCGCAACGGCACGACCGCGCCGCGCATGGCGGCCATCGGCAACGCGCATCTTGACGTGTGCTGGCTGTGGCCATACCGGGAGACGCAGCGCAAGGTGGCACGTACGTTTGCCCAGCAGATTCGCCTGATGGACATGTACCCGGATTACAAGTTCCTCCAGAGTCAGCCGGAGACGTACAAGATCTGCAAGGAGCTGTATCCTGCGCTGTACGAGCGCATCAAGGAAAAGGTGCGCGCGGGCCAGTGGATCGCGGACGGCAGCATGTGGGTGGAGCCGGACACGAACATGACCTCCGGCGAATCGCTGATCCGCCAGATTGTGCACGGTAAGCGGTTCTATCGGGAGGAGTTCGGCGTGGACTGCCAGCTGCTGTGGCTTCCGGATACGTTCGGCTACAGCGCGGTGCTGCCGCAGATTCTGCGCGGCTGCGGGGTCAAATACCTGACGACGCAGAAGATCTTCTGGACGTACAACGGCAGCGATCCGTTCCCGTACCACTATTTTACCTGGCAGGGCATGGATGGCAGCGAGGTAACCAGCTTCCTGCACATGGACTACACCTCCCAAACAGACGCCCAGACGACGGTAAGCCGCTGGCGCAACCGCGTGCAGAAGCGGGACATCCACAATTTCCTGCTGCCGTTCGGCTACGGCGACGGCGGCGGCGGCCCGACCCGCGACCATATCGAGTTTGTCCGGCGCCAGAAGGACCTGCAGGGCGCGCCGAGGATGACGTTTGAAGCGCCGCAGGTATTCTTTGAGGAATGCGCCAAAGACGGCGCGCCGAAGAACCGCTACGTGGGCGAATTGTACTTCCAGTGCCATCGCGGCACCTACACCAGCCAGGCGGCCATCAAGCGCGGCAACCGCAAGAGCGAGCTGGCGCTGCGCGAGGCGGAGATGTGGAGCGCCGCGGCGGCGGACAGACAGCCCTATCCGCAGGCGCAGCTGGATCAGGCTTGGAAGGGCGTGCTGCTCAATCAGTTCCACGACATCCTGCCCGGCTCGAGCATCGCGCGGGTGTACGAGGAAGCCAGAAAGCTCTACGGGGAAATCCTGGACAGCGCCGCGGCTATGACGCAGGCGGCGGCGAAGGCGCTGACGGACGGCGGCGCGGGCACGACGTACTTCAACTCCCTGAGCTGGAACCGCCGCGCGCTGGTGAAGCAGGACGGACGCTACGGCTTTGCCGTGCTGCCGCCGTGCGGATGGAGCGCGGAGGTTGACTTCAGCGCGCCGGCGCATCCGGTACAGCTCAGATTGCTGGAAGACGGCGGCGTCATCCTGAGCAACGGCCTGATCTCGGCGCAGCTCAACCGTCTGGGCGAGATGGTCGCCTGCGAGCATCAGGGCCGGCGCTGCATCGGCGGCAGGGGCAATGTGCTGAAGCTGTACAAGGACGTGCCTCGCCTGTATGACGCATGGGACATCGACAGCATGTACGATCAGCAGCCGGTTGATCTGGGCGAGGACGCGGCGCTGGAGATCGTCGAGGAGACGCCGTGGCGCTGCGCGTTGCGCGTGACGCGGCGGTTCGGCCAGTCGGTGCTGACGCAGGAAATCGCGCTTGAGGCGGACAGCTGCCGCATCGACTTCATCACGCATGCGGATTGGCAGGAGACGCACCGCCTGCTCAAGGCGGCGTTTGAAACCGGCGTGCACGCGGACGAGGCGATCAACGAGATCCAGTTTGGCTTCGTCAGGCGGCCGACGCACCGCAGCCGCCCCTACGACGCGGATCGCTTCGAGGTCTGCAACCATCGCTACACGGCGCTGTGCGACGAGAACCGCGGCGCGGCCGTGCTCAACGAGAGCAAGTACGGCGTGAGCGTGCTGGGCGACGAGATCGCGCTGACGCTGCTGCGCGCGGCAACCTGCCCGGACCTGAACGCCGACAAGGGCGAGCACGACTTCACCTACAGCTACTATGTCTGGGACGGCCCGTTCATGGACAGCGGCGTGGTGCGCGCGGGCTATGAGCTCAATGTGCCGCTCACGCAGGCGGCGGGCAGCTGCCCGGCGCACAGCCTGATGCAGGTGGACGCGCCGAACGTCATCATCGACACGGTGAAGCTGGCTGAGGACGGCAGCGGCGACGTGATCGTGCGCCTGTACGAGAGCAAGCACGCGCAGACGGACGCGAGGCTGACGCTGGGCTTCCCGGCCGCGCAGGCCTATGAATGCGACATGCTGGAAAACCCGCAGCAGGAGCTGAACGTGGAAAGCGGCAGCGCGGCGCTTAAGCTGCGCGCGTTCGAGATCAAGACGGTCAGAATCAAACGGGCATAAACGAATCAAAATCCGCCCCGGCTTGAGCCGGGGCGGATTGCTATGCGCCGAAGAGCTGCAAATGCGCGAAGCGAAGAAGGGTCAAGGGATGAAATCCCTTGCAGGGTTTGGGCGGCAACCCAATATCATGCAGCTTTGTTCGTGTCCCGCCGCGTCATCGCCAGCGCGAGGACGACGCCCACGGCGCAGCCCAGCAGCTTGGACAGCAGCAGAGGCACGGCCATCTCAGGCTCGGCGCTGAGGGCAAAGCCCAGGTGCGCGGAAAACGCGGACGCGCCGCAGACCACGGACGCGCCGCAGAGCACCTTGCCGCGGTTGTCCATGCGGGGGATCATCGCCAGCGCGGGCGTGACGCTGACCAGACCGATCAGCAGGCCGGTGGTGCTCACCTCATTGAGCCCGGTGCGCTCGCCGATCCACCGGAACGGCGCCTTCATCAGCCGCTGCACCATCTCCGCCAGGGGCATGCTGCCGAGCATGACGATGCCGATGGCGCAGACAGTCTCCATCGCCTCGGTCAGGGGCGTGAGGTTTTTGAGGGGACAGAAGCCCGTCATATACTGGATGGCGCCGAGCGTCAGGCCGAGGCTGGCAAGCGCCTGCACCCCCTTGGCGAACACGCTGAACCCGCGCACGACGGCCTGCGGCGCCTTGATCAGCCCGACGAACAGCGCCGCGGAGATCAGCAGAATGGGCAGGGTGTGAAAGAGGATCGTACCGGCGGACAGGCCGAAGGCCAGACCGCCGGCCAGAATGCCCGCCGGCATGGAGGCGAGCCCCAGCAGGACGCCCCGCGTGAAGAAGGGACGATCCTGCGCGCGCACCGCGCCGAGCCCGACCGGAATGGTGAAGACGATGGTGCAGCCGAAGATGGCGGAGACGATGATGCCGGAGAACCGGCCGATCATCGGGTCGGCAGCCAGGTCCATGGACATCTGGTAGCCGCCCATGTCGATGGCCAGCATGCTGCCGAAGACGCCCGGATCGAGGCCGAGCGCTGAGAACAGCGGAACGACGATGTGACCCAGGCCCTGCGAGAGCGCCGGGGCCAGGCAGATGATGCCCGCCATGGACAATCCGATGGGGCCGAGCAGACGGAAAGCCTCCTCAAACCGCGCACCATAGCCAAAGCGGTTGCCAAGCATGTGATCCATGCCGCCGATGACCGCGCCGACAGCCATCACATAGAGAATGATCTGGTTCATGATGCGTGTACTTCCTTATGCTTAGCGGTGGACGGAGAGCTCCCTGACCTGCCAGACGCCGCTCGTACGCTCCAGCAGGCTGACCGCCGCGTAATCATGGGGGATTTGCCTCTTTTCGCTCAGCGGACGGCCGAGCAGATCGCACAGCAGGAGCCGGTTGATGCCGGAGTGCGCGACGATGGCCGCGCAGCTTTCCGTGTGCGCATCGACATACGCGAGCGCGGCATGCGCCCGGGCAAGCCCCTGCGCGTCGCTCTCGCCGCCGGGCGGGCAGGAAAACCCGGTTCCCCGGACGAAGTACTGCGGATACTGCGCGCGGATCTGCTCAATGGGCAGGCCGTCCCACGCCCCGCCGTAGAGCTCGATGAGAGGATCAAGCACGTGAAGCGGCCTGCTGCCGGCGACGAGATCGGCGGTCTGCCGGGCGCGCAGCAGCGGGCTCGTGTAGACGGCTTCCAGCGGAAGCGCTGAGAAGAATTCTCCAAGCCTGCGCGCCTGCTCGAGTCCTTTTTCGCTCAGCGGCAGGTCGTTCTTCTGACCGAGACACATTTTTGCGCCGCCGGGGTAGTCCGGCAGCGCGTGACGTATCAGGTAAATCTGCTTTTCAGCCATAGGGTCGCTCTCCAACTCAGTTGATGGATGTATGATACCATGGACGGCGGCGGCATGCAATCGCCAATCGACGATTGCGTGCAAAATTGAAGTGCATGGCGTCGGGCTTCTTGACAGATCGTCAGGGAATTGATAAGATAGTAACGTCTTCGAGCCTTCCTTCCTAAGGCGGACGCTATGGAAGGACGGCCGTGTTAAGCAATTAACTCAGGGTTCCGCTGGAAACGGTGCAGCCTTCCTGATTTGAAAAGGAGACGGAATGCATATGCGCTGAGGGTCTGTCTACTTGCCCCCCGGCTTGCCGTCCGCGTCCTTTGGAGCGCGGGCGTTTTTTGTTGTATGAGGCCTGCAGATGACGGAGAGAAAAACGAGCATGAGAGAGAAAACTCCAGTACAAAAAACCGCTGGCACACGCCGCGCGGCCCTCTGCCTGACAGCGCTTTCAGGCCTGCTCGCCGCGTTGTTCCTGATTTCGTTTGTCCTGGGCCGCTACGACGTGCCGCTTTCCCAGGTGGCGCGCATCCTTGTGTCGCGCCTTGTCCCGCTTGAAAAAACCTGGTCGCCCAACATGGAGGCGGCTGTCATCAACATCCGTCTGCCGCGCATCGCTCTGGCGTGCATGGTGGGCTGCTGCCTGGCCCTGGCGGGCACGGCGTATCAGAGCGTGTTTCAAAACCCCATGGCTGCGCCGGATATCCTGGGCGCGTCCTCCGGCGCGTGCTTCGGTGCAGCGCTGGCGATCCTGCTGGGCTTTTCTCGAGGTGGCATCACGGGCATGGCGTTTGTCTTCAGCCTGGTGACGGTCGTGCTGGTGTACATCATCGGCGCCCGGACGCGGGGCAGCCGCGTGATCAGCATCCTGCTGGCGGGCGTGATGGTGTCCTCGCTGTTTTCCGCCGGCACGTCGTTCATCAAGCTGGTCGCCGATCCGAGCAACGAGCTTCCCGCGATCACCTACTGGCTGATGGGCAGCCTGTCCGGCGCGAGGCTTTCGGAGGTGGGCTTTGCGCTGATCCCGATGACCATCGGCGCAGCGCCGCTGCTGCTGCTGCGCTGGCGCATCAACCTCCTGACGCTGGGGGAAGAGGAGGCATCGACGCTGGGCGTGAACACCGGCGCGCTGCGCCTTACGGTCGTGCTGTGCGCGACGTTCCTGACGGCGGCGAGCGTCGCGGTCAGCGGCATGATCGGCTGGGTCGGCCTCGTCATTCCGCACCTGAGCCGCAAGCTGGTGGGCAATGATTGCCGGTATCTGCTGCCGGCCTCCATGCTCATGGGTGCGAGCTTCCTGATGCTGGTGGACGATATCTCCCGCAACCTGATGACCACGGAGATTCCCATCGGCATCCTGACGGCGTTCATCGGCGCGCCGTTCTTCATCTACCTGATGACCAGAAGGGGGAATGCGCTGTGAGCCTGTGCGTGCAGAAGCTCTCCTTCTCCTACGGCGAGCAACCGGTGCTGGAGGATATTTCCTTCAGCCTGGAAAAGGGCGAGTTCCTCTCCGTGCTCGGTCCCAACGGCGTGGGCAAGAGCACGCTCTTTCGCTGCATTCTGGGCCTGCTTCCGGGGTATCAGGGCAGCATCCTTTCGGACGGCGAGGACATGCGCAGGCTGTCCGGCCGGGAAAAGTCCAAACGAATCGCCTATATCCCGCAGATCAACCGGCCAGCCTTTGGCTATACGGTGCTGGATACCGTGCTCATGGGCACGACGCGCCAGCTCTCCTTGTTTGCCCAGCCCCAAAGCGCACAGATCCGTCAGGCGATGGACGCGCTTGAGCGCGTCGGCGCGGCGCATCTGACACAGCGCGATTTCACGCATCTCTCCGGCGGTGAGCAGCAGCTGGTGCTGGTGGCCCGCGCCATCGCGCAGCAGGCAGACATTCTGGTGATGGACGAGCCAACCTCCGCGCTGGATTACGGCAATCAGCTGCGCGTGCTGGGGCTGGTGCGCGAGCTGGCCTCCGAGGGCTACGGCGTGCTGCTCTCCACGCACAATCCGCAGCACGCGCTGACCTTCGCCTCGCGCATCCTGGCGCTGTCCGGCGGACGCGTGGCCGCGCTGGGCAAGCCGGAGGAGGTGCTCACGCGGGAGCTGGTGCTCCGGCTGTACGGCGTGAATGCGGTCTTCGCCGATACCTCGGGCGGACGCGTGCTCGTCCCACTGATGGATTGAATCTGAGCTCCCCCGTCCCTTCACAGCTCGCAGATGCGCACGCATCTGAGGCCATAAACAATTGCAGGAAGGATGAAATTTGTTATGAAGAAAATGGCTGCGCTTATTCTCGCGCTGGCGCTGGCTGCCGCGCTGTCTCTGACGGCCTGCGCGGAGTCTTCCACCCGCGTCTTTACGGATTCGATCGGCCGTGAGGTGACCGTTCCGCAGGAGATCACCCGGATCGCTGTGACGGGCCAGCTGGGTCAGATCGTCGTCTTCGCCATCGCGCCGGACATGCTCGTGGGCATTCCCGGCGCGTGGCTTCCGGAAGCCAAGGCGTATCTCGATGAGCAGTATTATAACCTGCCGGTCATGGGCCAGCTCTATGGCGGCAAGGGTGAACTGAACCTGGAGGAGCTGCTCAAGGCCGCGCCGCAGGTGGTCATCGATATCGGCGAGCCCAAGGGCAGCATCGTGGAGGACATGGATGCGCTCACGGAGCAGACGGGCATCCCGTTCGTTCATATCTCCGCGTATATCGACCGCATGGGCGAGACCTACGCCTTGCTGGGCGAGCTGCTGGGCATGGAGGAGGAAGCGAAAGCGCTTGCCGATGCCTGCGAGCGCATGTACAGCTGCGCCGTGGAGCTGTCGCAGGGCGTGGAGAAGGCGAACGTGCTCTATGTGATGGGCGCAGACGGCCTCAACGTGCTGGCCAGGGGCGCGTATCACAGCAGTGTGATCGACATGATGGCCAACAACGTGGCCGTTGTGGAGAACGTCTCCTCCAGGGGCACCGGCAATGAGGTGGACATGGAGCAGATCCTCAATTGGAATCCGGACGTGGTCATCTTCTCCGAGGACAGCATCTTCGATACCGTGGCTGACGATCCGGTATGGCAGAGCGTCAGCGCGATCGCGAACAACACCTACTACCAGGTGCCGTTCGGCCCGTACAACTGGATTGGACAGCCGCCGGCCGTGCATCGCCTGCTGGGCATGCTGTGGATGGGCAAGCTGCTGTATCCGGAGACAGCGGCGTATGATCTGTATGAAGAGGCTGCGCAGTATTATCAGCTGTTCTACCACTGCGACCTGACCCGGGAGCAGTACGACGCGCTGATGGCCAACTCCATCGGCAAGTGACAGCAGAATCGTGGAGGATCAGCGGTGAATAGACCGGACAATCAGGCGACGGCTTACTGGCTTGAAGCGGACCGCCTTGTGCGCGGAATGCCGCAGGACGCCTTCCCGTTTCTCGGAGAGCGGGGCCATGTGGTCTCGCTGGTCGGCGGCGGCGGAAAGACGACGCTGATGTACTGCCTTGCGGAGGCGTCCAGTGGGCGCGGCCTGCGCACGGCGGTGATGACGACCACCAAAATGGGCCGGCCGGGTGCGTACTGCAGATCGATGGCAGCGTGCCTGAACTGCTGGTCGGCGGGGGAATACGCCGTGTGCGGCGAGCGGCTGAACGAGCGCAGGCTGGTCGCGCCGGAGCCGGCGTTTCTTGCGCAGTTGCTTAAGCAGGCGGATGCGCTCTTCATCGAGGCGGACGGCGCGCGCCGGCTGCCCTGCAAGGCGCCGGATGCGCATGAGCCGGTGATCCTGCCTCAGACGGATACGGTGATTGCGGTGATGGGCCTTGACGCGCTGGGCCAGCCGGTCGGGGAGATCTGCCTGCGCGCGCAGATCGTGCAGGCGCTGCTTGGCTGCGGTCCGGAGCACAGGCTCACGCAGGAGGACATGGTCACGCTGCTGCTTTCCGAGCAGGGCTCGCGCAAGGGCGTGGCGCAGCGGGATTTCTTCGTCGTGCTCAACAAGTGCGACGATGCGCAGCGGCTTCAGGCGGGCAGAAGGATGCTCGAGCTGCTGCGCGATCAGGGACAGACGCGCGTCGTGCTGACGGCGGGCATGCGCCGCAGCGAGACGTACGAGCAAATCAAAACGGAATAACCGTCTAATACTAATTCTTGTTAAAATGGCCTAATCCGCGCACCATCTTTTCCGCTCTGACTTTGCCTTGTTCCGTTTAACGTACCTCCAGTACGCCTCACTTCACTCGGCTTCGTCAGAGCAAAAAATCTGATGCGCTCTATTAGGCATTTTAACTGCGAATTAGTATAACGGGGTCTGCCGACGGCAGGCTCTGTTTTTGCCCAGGTGATGCCTGGCTGAAAAATGGACACAATCAGACGCAATATGGAACTATCCTGTTCAGCCATCGTGCGGTATAATGGCCATGAAGGAACACAAGGGAGGAAGAAACGATGCGGGATGTCTTTCTCATTTACGATGGCTGCTGCTTTTATGAAATCGTGACCCTTTGCTATTTCATGCGCTATGCCGGGTGCGATCTGGTGTTCTGCGCGCCGGAGAAAAAGCCTGTACGCGCCATGGAGGGCTTTACAGTTCAGCCGGACCTTTCGCTTGAAGAACTGGATTGCCGTCAGGTCAGGAGCCTGATTGTGCCGGGCGGAAGGGTTTTGGCCATCAACCGCCCCGAGATGCATGACCTGCTGCGGACGGTGCGGGATCGTCAGGGCCTCATCGCCGGGATCTGCGCCGGCGTCGATGTGCTGGACGATGCCGGCATTTTGGAGAATATCCGCTCCACCCACTCGACGGATGAGGATCTGGTGTGCGCGGATCATGTCATCACGGCCCGGGCCAACGCCTATGTGGATTTTGCCATCAAGACCGCCGAGGTGCTGGGCCTGTTTGCCAGCCGGGAGGACAGGGAGGAAACCATCGCCTTCTGGAAGAACAGGAAGAGGATGCAGTAAAGGCAGATGCGGCCCTCAGAATTTGAAGAATCCACCGTGAAAGATCGCGGTGGATTCTTTTGGTCAAATGAGCAATACAGAAGGGTTCGAACGGCGCGTCAGCTGAGCAGCATGTGGATCGCCGCATCCAGCGCGGCGACGGAGCGGATCTGGCCCTGACGTACCAGCAGCTGCCGCCTCACCTGCGGCGGCGCTTGATCAAAGAGACGGCGGGCATTGGAGTTGGATTCCAGCAGCGCATACAGGTTGGGATACAGATTCATGGGGCGCACCTCCTGACGGTTTTATCCTGCGCACGAAAAGCCGCGCTTATGCTTGACGCTCCTTTGCGTGCGGGACTATAATAAGCTGAATGGCTATGCAAAGGAGAATGCGCGGATGACGGCGATGCAGGCGGCGAGAAAGACGCTCTCGGAGGTGTTTGGCTACGACAGCTTTCGCCCGGGCCAGGAGAGCGTCGTCGCGGCGATCTTGCAGGGCCGGGACGTGATGGCTGTGATGCCCACCGGCGCGGGCAAGTCGCTGTGCTATCAGATTCCGGCGCTGGTGCTGGGCGGCATCACGCTGGTCGTCTCTCCGCTGATCTCACTGATGCGCGATCAGGTGAGCAGCCTGCTGCAGAACGGCGTGCGCGCGGCGTATCTCAACTCCTCGCTGACAAGCCGGCAGTACAGCCTGGCGCTTGACAACGCGCGGCGCGGCGTGTACAGGATCATCTACGTCGCGCCGGAGCGCCTTTTGACCGACAGCTTCCTTGACTTCGCCGTGAACGCGCCGATTGCGCAGGTGGTTGTCGATGAGGCGCACTGCGTCAGCCAGTGGGGACAGGACTTTCGGCCCGGCTACCTGAACATCGCGCCGTTCATTGAGCGCCTGCCCCGGCGTCCGCGCGTGAGCGCGTTCACCGCGACGGCGACGCAGAGCGTGCGCGGTGACATCATGCGCCTGCTTGCGTTGGAAAATCCCTACGCCGTGACGACGGGCTTTGACCGGCCGAACCTGTATCTGGAGGTGCGCCGCGAGGGCAGCCGGGACGCCGCGCTGCTGCGCTTTCTGGGGGAGCACCGCGGGCAGAGCGGCATCGTCTACTGCGGCACGCGCAAGGGCGTGGAGGAGGTCGCGGAGATGCTCGTTTCGCACGGCATCGACGCGGTGGGCTATCACGCGGGCATGGGCGACGAGGAACGGCAGACTGCGCAGGAGGATTTCGTCTCCGACCGCGCGCCGGTGATCGTGGCGACCAATGCGTTCGGCATGGGCATCGACAAGTCGAACGTGTCCTTCGTCGTGCACTACAACATGCCCAAGGATCTGGAAAGCTACTATCAGGAGGCGGGCCGCGCGGGGCGTGACGGCGAGGACGCCGTCTGCTGCCTGCTCTATCAGCCCGCCGACGTGCATCTGAACACGTTTCTCATCGAGCACGCGCAGGAAAACAGCCAGCTCGACGAGCAGACGCAGAGAATCGTCACCGACCGCGCGAAGGAACGGCTCAGGCAAATGACCTATTACGCGACGGGCAGGGGATGCCTGCGCGCGAAGATCCTGCATTACTTCGGCGAGGAGCCGGAAAGGCCCCGCTGCGGCAACTGCTCCGGCTGTCTGACGGGGGCGCAGGAACGCGACGTGACGCGCGAAGCGGGCCGCATCGTCAGCGGCGTGATGGCGTTGGGCGGCCGGTACGGAAAGGCGCTGACGGCCAGGGTGCTGGCGGGCGTGAAGGACGCGCGCATCAAAGAAAAGCAGCTGGACAAGCTGTCGGCCTTCGGCAGCCTGCGCGAGGAGGGCGAGGAGAATATCCGCGCGATGATCGACGAGCTGATCGTCGATGAGGTGCTCGACATGACGGACGGGCAGTATCCGCTGCTGCGGCCCGGCCCCCGCGCCAAGGAGGCGCTGCTGGGCGACGAGCCGATCCGCATGACGCTGGAACTGCGCGGGCAGAAGACGGCCTCCCGCCGCGTGACGATGAAGCCGCAGGCAGACAAGGGGCTTTTGTCCCGGCTCACGAAGCTGCGGCGCGGCATCGCGGAGGAGCAGCATGTGCCGCCGTTCATCATCTTCACCAATGCGACGCTGCGGGACATGGCGGTCAAGCGGCCGCGCACGCGGCGCGAGATGATGCGCGTGGACGGCGTGGGCGAGGGAAAGATGGACCGCTACGGCGACATGTTCCTGCGCGTGATCGCGGACTATCTGGAGGAAGAATGACTGGCAGGGCCGGAGAGGAGAAATGCAGATGACACGCAGGGAAAAACGACAGGCCGCGCTGTTCTGCCTGACGGCGTCGGCGCTGCTTTTGCTGCTTTGCTCGCAGTGCTCGCCGCTGTATCCCATCAACGTGTGGGGCGATGCGAACTGCCTGCTGACCGTGGGGCGCGTGATGAAGGCGGGCGGCGTGGTCTATCGCGACATTTACGAGCAGAAGGGCCCGACGCTGTACCTGATCCACATGCTGGCGGCGTGCATCACGGAGCGCAGCTTTCTGGGCGTGTATGTGCTGGAGGTGCTGTCCTTTGCCGCCGCGCTGGCTTTGGCGTGCAGGGTGATGGCCCGGCGCATGCCGGTGCGCCCGGCCTGCGCGCTGGCGGCGCTGCTGGGTGCGTTGGTGCTCACCAGCGCGGCGTTCTCGCGCGGGGACAGCGCGGAGGAATTCTGCCTGCCCTACCTGATGGCGGCGCTGGCGCTCGCGTTTGATGCATACGGGCAGAGGCCGGGGCCGATGCGCAAAGGGGCGCTCTTTGTCTGCGGGCTGATGGCCGGCATGGTGGCGACCATCAAGTTCACGATCCTTGGCCTGTTCGTGGGGCTGTGCATCGCGGAGGGCGTGCTGGCGCTGCGCGCGGGCGGCTTCAGGCGCGCGCTGGTCAGCGCGGGCGTATTCCTGTCGGGCATGCTGCTGCCGGTGCTGCTGTGGTGCGTGTACTTTTTAGCCAACGGCGCGCTGGGGGACGCTTACACGGCGTACATTCACAACAATGTCTTCCTCTACAGCGACGTGACGCGCACGGCTGTGGATCTGCTGCGCGATATCTGTGATACCGTGCGGGACAATGTGCTGTGGGTGCTTGCCGCTGTGTGCGGTCTGCTGGCGCTGCTGACGGATAAAAGAGAGCGGCTGGCTCTGCGCCTTTCTGTGCTGAGCATGGCGGTTTGCACGTTTGCGGCGGTGTTCCTTCTTGGACGAACCTGGACGTACAGCGCGCTGGTGCTCTCTGTGTTCGCGTTCGCCGGCGTGGGCAGGATCGGCAAGCGGCTGGGCAGGCTGCTTGAGCGGCGTGGGATGAAGGCGGCAGTCTGTGCGCTGGCGCTGGCCATTGCGCTGCTGCTCAGCCCGAACGCGTACCTGCGCGGCGAGGACCGGGAGAATCTCGCCCAGACGCGGCTGGCGAGGTTTGTGCACGAGGGCGCGACGCTCCTGCAGTACAGCCATCTGGACGACGGGCTGTACCTGACGACGGGCCGGCTGCCGCAGCAGAAGTATTTCGTGCGGCTGAACGTCAATTACGAGGAAATGTATGCGGAGCTTGACCGGTACGTCGCCGAGGCCATTCCGGATTACGTGCTCACGGCGTGGAGCCCTCTGCCGGAGATATTTGACCGGTATCAGCTGATTGCGACCGATGCGGGCTACGATGACCGCGACCGCATCAACAAGCTGCTGTATCTCTACAGGAGAAAGTAACCGGCGCCTGACGGAAGAATGATTGTAAGGAGCAAGAAAAAACAGATGGATACGATGGTTTCGGAAAGCGCGCTGCGCGCGTTCATGGAGCGCGTGTTTGAAAAGGAGGGCTTTGCGGCCCCGGACGCGCGCACGATCGCGGATGTGCTGATGCAGGCGGATCTGTTCGGCATTGAGAGCCACGGCGCGCAGCGCATGATGTACTATCACCGGAACATCGCCTCGGGCAGCGTGAATGTGCAGGCCAAGCCGGAGATCGTGCGCCAGACGCCGGTCTCCGCGCTGCTGGACGCGCACTTTGCCATGGGCCAGCTCAGCGGCACTGCGGCGATGAATCTGGCGATCGAGAAGGCGAAGACGACCGGCGTGGGCATCGTGTGCGTGCGCAATTCCTCCCACTACGGCATCGCGGGGTATTACCCGCTGATGGCGGCGAAGGAGGGCCTGTGCGCGTTTTCGATGACCAATACCGGCCCGATCATGGTGCCGACGTTTGGCCGGGAGATGATGCTGGGCACCAACCCGCTGGCCTTCTGCATGCCGGCTGATCCGGTTCCCTTCTGGTTTGATGCGTCCACGACGGTGGTGACGCTGGGCAAGGTGGAGGTCTATGCCAAGCGCGAAAAGCCCATGCCGGAGGGCTGGACGATCGATGAGCGCGGCGAAGCCTGCACCGACGCAGGGAAAATGAACCGGTCGATCCTCTCCGGCTGCATGGGCGGCATCCTGCCGCTGGGCGGCGAGGGCGAGCTGCTCAGCGGCCACAAGGGCTACGGCCTGGCGATCATGGTCGAGGCGCTCACCGGCGTGCTGGCGCAGGGCCTGCTCTCGCCCGAGATGCAGGGCGCGCACGGCGATCACACCAGCCACTTCTTCCTTGCGTTTGATCCGGCGATGTTCGGCGAGGCGGCACAGATCCGCGCGCAGATGAGCCGGTATTTGCAGATGCTGCGTGACAGCGAGAAGCTGCCGGGCCACGCGCGCATCTACACGCCCGGCGAGAAGGCGTTTGAGGCACAGGCAAAGCGCATGCAGCAGGGCATTCCCGTAGAGGAAAAGACGCTGCTGGAGCTGCGTGCAATTGCAAAAGAACTGGGTGTGGAGGAGATTTGATGGCAAGCACAAGAAAAATGACGGAAGGGCCTGTGCGCGGGCATCTGCTCGCCTACGCGCTGCCGCTGATTCTGGGCAATCTCTTCCAGCTGACCTACAACGCGGTGGACACAATCGTCATCGGGAAGTTTGCCGGTGAGCGCGCGCTGGCGGCGGTCAGCGCGGCCGATCCGGTGATGACCATCGTGATCCTCGGCGTGTCCGGCATCTCCATCGGCGCGTCGGTGCTGATGAGCCGGTTCTTCGGCGCGGGCCAGGAGGACAAGCTGCGCCGCGAGGTTGCCACGACGATGCTCTTCGGTGCGGGCGCTTCGATGGTCGTCTTTGTCCTGGGGCTGCTGCTTTCCGGGAGCATTCTGCGGCTTTTGAACGTCCCGGAGGAGATTCTCTCCATGGCGACGGTGTATCTGCGGATCATCTTCGTGGGCTTCCTGTTCACGTTCCAGTACAACATCCTCGCTGCCAGCCTGCGCAGCGTGGGCGATTCCCGCACGCCGGTTAAGTATCTGGCGCTGTCCTCGGTGCTCAACGGGTGCCTGGATGTGGTGTTCATCGCGGGCTGCCATTGGGGCGTGGCGGGAGCGGGTCTGGCGACGGTCATCGCGCAGGCGGTGAGCACCGTGCTGTGCCTGCATCGCATGCAGACGAGCGTGCCGATGCTGCGGCTGTCGCGCGGCGACCTGCGTATCGACCGGGCGCTGCTGCGCGAGACGCTGGCGAGCGGCTCGATCACGGCGCTGCAGCAGGCTTGTCAGCCGGTGGGCAAGGTGCTCATCCAGAGCGTGATCAACGCGCAGGGCGTCGCGGTGATCGCGGCGTTCAACGCCGTTAGCCGCGTGGACGACTTTGCGTGCATTCCCGAGCAGAGCATTTCCTCCGCGATGATGACCTGCGCGGCGCAGAACCGCGGCGCGGGGAACAAGGCACGCGTGAAGGAGACGCTGCGCGTGGGCATGCGGCTGGAGGCCGTATACGGCGTGCTGATCCTGCTCGTCGTGCAGCTGGTCAAGCGGCCCGTGATGCGGCTTTTCGCCGCGCAGGACAGCGTGCAGATGATGACAATGGGCGTGGATTACCTGTCGCTGATGGCGTTCTTCTACATCCTGCCCGGCATGACCAACGGCATCCAGGGCTTCTTCCGCGGCATGGGGGAGATGAAGACGACGCTGGTCGCCACGTTCATCCAGATTTCCATCCGCACATTCGTGGTGTATCTGCTGGTTCCGCGCGTGGGCATCTCCGGCGCGGCGCTGGCCTGCGCGATCGGCTGGAGCTTCATGCTGCTGTACGCGTTTGTGCGGTATAAGACGGTTGTGAAGCGCCTTGACTGAGGGTGAACGTGCGCGAAGCGTTACCTGACGGGGATAATAGCACATGGCTATTTCTATTTGAAAACAGTATGAAATGGATATGTATATAGCAAAAGAAGGAAGACAAAGCATCTTCCTTCTTTTCGTTATGTCTTCTGTATCAGAAGCAGCGGCGGAAATCGCGGCTGCGATAGATCGCCTCGCCCACGGCGCTGAGCATGCGGCCCGGCAGGGTGAGAAGGTTCTGCTTCTGTGTATTCGTCGTCTTGTTCATATTCAGACCTCCAATCGAAGCGGTGATGTGTCAACGGCAAACCACAAGAGTCAGCGTCATCAGGATGCCCGTCAGGCCCAGTGCAAAGCGCACGATGGACAATACGTCCCGGCAGTTCATTCTGTGGTTCGCGGCGACAGCGGCCGCGGCTTCCTGCATCATGTTGTTCATCATCAAGACCTCCTGTCCATGCGTTCAGGCGCAGAAGCCTGCGTACAGGGCCATCAGCAGCAGCGCCGCCGGCGCGAAGCCGTAGAGCAGTGCGACGATCGAATCGCTCATGCCGGTGTGGGAAGCGTGTGTATGGTTGTTCATCATATTCGTTGACCTCCTTGTGTCAGCCCGCAGAAGCGGGCGAACGCTATGTGATCAGCGGGGGGATGCTGCGCCTTCCTGCGGCGCTCCCCTGCTGTGGGCCGTATCATAGCACAAGCGACCAAATTCTGTAAACCCCTTTTGAGCAAATTTGTCAAACCGTGCCAAATCGATCGATTTGGCCGGTTCTGGTGCCGAAAATATCCGTGCAATACAACCAAATTGACGATAGGTTTATCACGAAACATGGAGAAATGCATTTTCAAAATTTGGAAGCGAAATGTCATGCACATGCAGGCGGAAAACACGAAATGTTCTCTGAACATACAGAAAAGAATTTGAAATAAAAGAAAAATATGATGACAGTGTGAACTGAATGTGAGCAATACATGCAGGATACAATGTATGAACTTGCATAATGAACAGGATGCAGCTGTGCGCAGAACGGATGGAAACGCAAAAAAGCGGGACTGCATAGCCGATTTGGTCATGCAGTCCCGTTGATGATATGCGATTCAGGCTCAGCCCTCGCTGCGGCGGGCGCGGGCAGCCAGCTTCTTGCGCATTTCCACCTCGAGCACGCGCTTGCGCATGCGCAGGTTCTTCGGGGTGATCTCCAGCAGCTCGTCGTCATCGATGAACTCCAGGCACTCCTCCAGCGTCAGCGCCTTCATGGAGGTCAGCTTCATGGCGGTTTCCGCGCCGGCGGCGTTGCGGATGGAGGTCAGGTGCTTCTGGCGGCAGACGTTGACGTCGATATCGCCGGTGCGCGCGTTCTGACCGACGATCATGCCGGTGTAGACGGCGGTACCCGGGCCATAGAACAGCGTACCGCGATCCTGCGCGTAGAACAGGCCGTACATGACCGCCTCGCCCGTTTCAGTGGAGACCAGCGCGCCGCAGTTGCGGTGCGGAATGTCACCCTTGTACGGCTCGTAGTGGTCAAACACGGCGCTCATGACGCCCTCGCCGCGGGTATCGGTCATGAACTCGCTGCGGTAGCCAAACAGGCCGCGGCTGGGCACGGTGAACTCCAGGCGCACGCGATCCATGCCGGACATGTTGTCCATCACGCCGCGGCGGCGGCCGATCTTTTCGATGACCGCGCCGGCGTACTCGCTGGGCACGTCGCAGACCATCTTCTCGACCGGCTCCATCTTGTTGCCGTTCTCGTCGTACTGGATGAGCACCTCCGGCTTGGACACCTGGAACTCATAGCCCTGACGGCGCATGTTCTCAATGAGCACGGAGAGGTGCAGCTCGCCGCGGCCGCTGACGCGGAAGGCATCCGGCGAGTCGGTCTCCTCCACGCGCAGGGAGACGTCGGTCTCCAGCTCGCGCATCAGGCGCGCGCGCAGGTGGCGGGAGGTGACGTAGGTGCCCTCGCGGCCGGCGAACGGGCTGTCATTGACGGAGAAGGTCATCACGACGGTCGGCTCGGTGATCTTGACGAACGGCAGCGGCTCCACCGCATCCGGCGCGCAGATGGTGTCGCCGATCATGATGTCCTCGATGCCGGTGATCGCGACGATTTCGCCCATGGACGCCTCCTCGATCGGCGTGCGCTTGAGGCCGTCGAAGGCGAAGAGGCTGCTCATGCGGAAGCTCTCGTGCAGCTCCGGATTCTCGTAGTTGCAGCGGGTCTTCATGGTGTTCAGTTTCATGGTGCCGCGGGTGATGCGGCCGATGCCGATACGGCCCACGAACTCGTTGTAGTCGATCGTGGAGATGAGCATCTGCGCCGGGCCCTCCGGATCGCCCTTCGGGGCCGGGATGTACTGAAGAATCGTGTCAAACAGGGGACGAAGATCGACGCCCGGGGTGGACAGATCGAGCGTCGCCGTGCCGGCGCGGGCGCTGGCGTAGACGATCGGGGTGTCCAGCTGGCTCTCGTCCGCGTCCAGGTCGATCATCAGGTCAATGGCCTCGGAGACCACCTCGTCGCAGCGCGCATCCGGACGGTCTACCTTGTTGACCACGATGATGACCGGCAGGCCCAGCGCCAGCGCATGCTGAAGCACGAAACGGGTCTGGGGCATCGGGCCTTCAAAGGAGTCGATCAGCAGCAGCACGCCGTCCACCATCTTGAGCACGCGCTCCACCTCGCCGCCGAAGTCGGCGTGGCCGGGGGTGTCCACGACGTTGATCTTCACGCCGTTGTAGTTGACAGAGGTGTTCTTGGCCAGGATGGTGATGCCGCGCTCCTTTTCCAGATCGTTGCTGTCCATGACGCGGTCGGCGACCTGCTGGTTCTCGCGGAAAACGCCGCCCTGTTTGAGCATTTCGTTGACCAGCGTGGTCTTGCCGTGGTCAACGTGCGCGATGATGGCGATATTGCGGATGTTCTCACGGATCATTTCCAAAATGAAGGACCTTCTTTCTTGAAGTCAAGTATGGTTAAGCCGTCGCGAAGCGAAGAAGGGACCGTAGCCTGCCGCGCGCAGTGTGCGATGCAGGCAGGCGGAGCGTCGGGAATCGCAAGGAGCAGCAGGATGCTGCGACTATGCGAATTCCCCGGAAGTCTGAGGGATGAAATCCCTCAGGCGGGGTACGGGGCCTGCGGCCCCGTCGTTTCCCCCTTTACTCCGCGTTTCTCGAGGCGGTTTCGGCGAGCTCCAGGCCCTCGTTGTTTTCCAGCGCCCAGCGGATGGACCACTCGTTTTCAAAGAGGATCACGTCGCGGTCGTGGCTGTCCTGCGCGAGCGAGCAGGTACTGGAGAGCTTGAGCTGATCGACGGGCTTGGGGGTCTTGGTGATCCAGCGCACAAAGCGGTAATTCAGCTGCTGGCGGCGGATCTCGGCGTTGTATTCGGTCTTGAGACGATGCTCGAGCACCTCGAACTGCAGCACGCCGACGACGCCGACGATGATTTCCTCAAAGCCGATGCCCGGTCGCTTGAACGTCTGGATCGTGCCCTCCTCGGCCAGCTGCACAACGCCCTTGACGAACTGCTTGCGCTTGAGGCTGTCCACGGAGGAGCAGCGCGCGAAGAATTCCGGCGCGAATACCGGAATGCCCTCGTAGCGGCGCTTTTTGCCGGTGCACAGCGTGTCGCCCAGGCGGAAGATACCCGGATCGAACAGGCCGATGATGTCGCCCGGATAGGCGGTCTCCACCGCGCCGCGCTCGTCGGCCATGAACTGCTGAGGCTGCTTGAGCTGGATCATCTTGTTCGTGCCGCTGTGCCAGACGTTCATGCCCTTGGTGAACGTGCCGGAGCAGATGCGCATGAACGCAAGACGGTCGCGGTGGGCCGGATTCATGTTCGCCTGAATCTTGAAGATAAAGCCGGAGAAGTCCTCGTCCGTCGGTGCGACGGTGCCCTGGTCGCTCTCGCGGCTGGCGGGCGGGGTGGAGTATTCCAGGAAGCGGGTGAGGAACGGCTCGACGCCAAAGTTGGTGATGGCGGAGCCGAAGAACATCGGGGTCAGCTCGCCCGCGCGCACCAGCTCGAGGTCGAACTCGTCGCCCGCCATGTCCAGCAGCTCGATTTCGTCCATCAGGCGGGTATAGAGGCGCTCGCCCAGCAGCTCCGGCAGGCTCGGATCATCGAGGGGCACGTCCATCTTTTCCACGCGGGTCTTGCCGTGGTCGCCGCTCTCATAGAGCTCGACCATGCGCGTGTCGCGGTGAAAGACGCCCTTGAAATCGCCGTCCGTGCCGATGGGCCAGTTGATGGGGCAGGCGCGGATGCCCAGCACCTGCTCGATTTCCTCCATCAGGGAGAACGGGTCCTTCGCCGCGCGGTCCATCTTGTTGACGAAGGTGAAGATCGGAATGTTGCGCAGGCGGCAGACCTTGAAGAGCTTGATGGTCTGCGCCTCGACGCCCTTAGCAGCGTCGATCATCATCACGGCGCTGTCCGCCGCGACGAGCACGCGGTAGGTGTCCTCGGAGAAGTCCTGGTGGCCCGGGGTGTCCAGGATGTTGATGCGGAAGCCGTCAAACTCAAACTGCATGGCAGAGGAGGTGACGGAGATGCCGCGCTGCTTCTCGATTTCCATCCAGTCGCTGGTGGCGTGCTTGTCGCTCTTGCGCGCCTTGACGCTGCCGGCGGTGCGGATGGCGCCCGAGTACAGCAGCAGCTTTTCGGTCATGGTCGTCTTGCCGGCGTCCGGGTGGGAGATAATGGCAAATGTCCGGCGGCGGGCGACTTCACTTTCGAGCGTGCCGGGCAGGATATTTTCAGGCATGGGTGCAGTCCTCCTTGGGAGAGCGGTCTCATTCTTTACAAAAGCTGCGCATTTCGTCCATTACATGGGTGCGGTCCTCCTTAGGGGAACAGAAACATATTCAGTATTCACGCATTTTGACAATTATATAGTATACCATAGTAACCACATCTTGAAAAGAAAAAAGATGCAGAAAAATGCTGATCTGATCAGGGCAAAACGCAAAAAAGCGCAGCGAAGGAAGACGCTGCGGCATACAGATGGCGTGGGTTCAATGCTCAACCAGGAGCTTTCTGCAAAGCTCAATCATCTCCTGCGAGCCGGAGCTGTTCTCAATCAGCAGCTCGCCGGGGCCGTCAAAGAGCAGCCCTTCGGCCTCCAGACGGCGCTTCGTTTGGCGCGCGGTGCCGGGGCCGCCGTCCAGCAGCGCGGTGTGCCCGCCCAGCAGCTTCCCGATGACCGGCGCGGCGAAGGGATAGTGCGTGCAGCCCAGCACGAGGGCGTCGAGCCTGTCCCTGTACGGCGCAAGCAACGGGCGCAGGAGTTCTTCGGCATCCTCGCTGACGGCCAGGCCGCTCTCCACCAGCTCCACCAGGCCCGGCGCGGGGATCTTGTGCACGGTGCAGGCATCGGTAAAGCGATGCAGCAGCACGTCAAATTTCTCCTCGCGCAGCGTAACCGGCGTGGCCATCACACCGACCTCCCCGCCGGGGAAGTGATCCGCCGCCACCTTGAGCGCCGGCTCGATGCCGATGATGATCCTGTCCGGATACTTGGCGCGCAGATCGATGATCGCGGCGGCGGTGGCGGTGTTGCACGCGACGACCAGCGCCTTGCAGCCGCGCGCCATCAGGCGCTCAGCAGCCGCCAGCGTGAGCGCGCGCACCTCGCTCGTGGGCCGCGTGCCGTAGGGCGCGTTGGCGGAGTCGCCGAAGTACAGATACCGCTCCTGCGGCATGAGCTTCACCAGCTCGCGCAGCACGCTGATGCCGCCCACGCCGGAATCGAACACAGCGATATAGTCGGTCCTGGAGGACATGGGATCACCTCTTGAATGGTTTCCTGCTTACTATACCACAAAATCGGGATGCTGTAAAACCGAATGAGAAAACAGACGGTGCAGCGCAGAAAAGCAGCGCCGCAAGGCGCTGCCTGAATGACGGGGACAGGGATCAGAAAACCGTGTCCGCTTGGATGAACGCGCGCACCGGCGCGTCCTCGAGTTCCGCCTGCACGTAGAGCCAGCCGTCCACCTGCGCCAGGACGATGATGGACGTGCCCGGCTCAAGCGACAGGGTCCAGCCCGCGAAGGGATCATCTGAGAGCGGGTTGTCCGTCAGCTGTGCGGTCTCCTCGACCGTCGCGGCGAAGCCGTCTTCAAAGCCGAGCTGCGGCTGGTAGGGGATGTCCGCGATCGACCCGGCCTCAACCCAGCCGACCGGGCCGAAGTTGTCCGCCGACCCCTGCGCGGCCATGGCCCAGCAGTCGTACTGGCCGAAGAGGACATAGGGCTTGCCGGTGTCAAGCGTCTGCCCGCCGTGGCGGTAGAAGCCCTGCGTCGGGCCGCAGTACAGGTCGAGCACCTGACCGTCTGACTCAGGTGTCCTCTCCATGGGCACAAGCGCGCTGACGTCGGCGCCTTCACCGAGAGCACAGCAGGGGAGGAGCATGAACAAAAGAATCGCGGCAAGCAAGCATTTGAAAAAGCGCATCGGAAAAACCTCCTGTCAAAGGGCGAGGGGGAAGGGAGCGTCATCCGTCTGTTCCGCATGGCCGCAGAAGCCTGACAGCCCGGGAACGCTTTTGTGAGATTCTTGACCTGATTCCATCATAACAAATCCGGCGTGATTTGTCAAAGCCTGTGCGCCTGTTTCAGGCCCATCCAGTCTGTTCTGAGGATATAGATCGTGAAAAAGAGACTGCTCAGCAGCCAGGTGATGGGATAGGCCCAGGAGACGGTGGTCAGCACCGGGCGCAGCTGTGTGGCGAAAGTAACGTACGGCACGCGGATTACGCACCAGCAGACGGCCATGCCCAGCATGGCGACGCCGGACTTGCCCGCACCGCGCAGCGTGGCGGCACAGGCGTGCGTGTAGGCGGCGAGGAAGAAGAACGGCGTGGTTACGCGCTCATGCATCACGCCGTAGGCGATGACCTCCGGGTTGGAATCAAACGAACCGATGAGCTGCGGGGAGAAGACGAAGATGAGCAGTGCGACGGCCTCTGCGATGCCCGCCGAGCAGAGCATGCCGATGCGCATGCCCTTTTTCACGCGATCCGGGCGGTTTGCACCCAGGTTCTGGCTGACGAACGTGGTCAGCGCCATGTTGAAGCACGTCACCGGCAGGAAAGCAAAGCCCTCGATGCGCGAGTGCGCGCCGCAGCCAGCCATGGCCGCCGCGCCGAACGCGTTGATGTTCGCCTGGACGACGACATTGGCAAAGGAGATGATGCAGTTGGCCAGACCGGAGGGAACGCCGTTTTTGAGGATGGCGCGCAGGGCGGTGCGGTCAAAGCAGAGCCTGCGCAGACTGACGCGGTAGTCGCGGTCGCTGTGCATCAGGCGGTAGAGGCACAGCGACATGGCGACGGCCTGCGAGATCGCTGTCGCCGCAGCGGCGGAGGCCACGCCGAAGCGCAGCACACCCACAAACAGCAGATCAAGCGCCACATTGACAAGCGAGGAGACGATGAGGTAGTACAGCGGATGGCGGCTGTCGCCCACGGCCTGCAGCACGCCCATGCACGCGTTGTACAGGATGAACGCCAGCGAGCCATAGAAATACGTGCGGAAGTAGCGGATGGACTGGGGCAGCACGGTTTCGGGCGTGCCCATCAGGCGCAGCAGGATCGGGGAGAGCGCCGCGCCGGCGAACGTCAGAAATACGCCGACGGCCAGCGCGCCCGCGAGCATCGTGTGAATGGTCTTCTGCACGCGCTCGATCTCGCGCGCGCCGTAATGCCGCCCGATGACCACACCCGCGCCCATGGCCAGACCGTTGAAAAAGCCAATGAGCAGGTGGATCAGGTTGCTGGACGAGCTGACGGCGGCCAGAGCCTCACTGCCCAGAAAGTTGCCCACGATCAGCGAGTCCGCCGTGTTGTAGAGCTGCTGGAACAGGTTGCCCAACAGCAGCGGCACGGCGAAGGCGATGAGCTGGCGGGCAATGGGGCCTTCGGTCATCAGCGTGGAACGCTCCACGGATACTTGGCGGCGCATGGATGTCTCTCCTTTGAGTCGTGCTTTCTGTAAGATGCTTTAAACTGTGCGAAGCGAAGAAGGGAGTCTGAGGGATGAAATCCCTCAGGCAGGTTTGGGCGGCAGCCCAACGCATCTCATCCTATCAGGGAGAATGTAGTCTCAGAGCAGGATGCGAAAGCATCCTACGATTGAGACGATGGTGATCTGCAAAGGCTGGATTTAAAACGAAATCAATTTATTATACGCTCTTTTGGAAGCAGCTTCAATAGAAAAGACCGCACGCTGTGCGGCGCTCGAAAACAGAGAATGTAATACTAATTCTTGTTAAAATAGCCTAATCCGCGCACCATCTTTTCCACTCTGACTCTACCTTGTTCCGTTCAACGTACCGTGAGTAACGCCTCACTTCACTCGGCTTCGTCAGAGCGAAAAATCTGATGCACTCTATTAGGCATTTTAACTGCGAATTAGTATGAGCGATTGCGCCAGAGCGCCCGGTCCGCATCCGATTTCAAGAATCCTGCGTCGATCATCGATCCCAAATGCGTCCATATAATTCTCTTTGAAGGAATCGGCAAATCGCAATGAACGCGAAGAATACAGCGTACCGGTTTTCTGAATGTACGTTGACCAGATTGTATTCATGCCGCACCTCCGTCAAGTTCTGTCGATCCTGATTTCCCGATGAATCAAGTATATCAGATTCATGAAAAAAATGCTACTGTGGACATAACAAACGCCCGGACAGCAACGTCCGGGCGTTCAGGGCATCCATTATTGCAATTCGGCCGCCGGGGCCGCGTCTCGCCTTCTTCATCGCTTCGTGCGCGTGAAAGGCATCGAACAGGCTTATACCGTGAATTCCGCCAGGAAACGCTCGCCCGCGGCGATGGTCTCCTGGACGCGGCCCGGCGCGGGGCCGCCCGTGACATCGCGCAGGGTGACGCAGGCGCGCATGGAGCAGGCTTCGTAGACGTCCTCCTCAAACAGCTCGGAGAAGGTCTTGAGCTCCGCCAGGCTCAGGTCGAGAATCGCCTTGTTCTCCTTGACGCAGTGCAGCACCAGATGGCCGATGACCGCGTGCGCGTCGCGGAAGGCCATACCCTTCTTGACGAGGTAGTCCGCCGCGTCGGTGGCGTTGGTGAAGCCGCCCTCCGCGCTGCGGGACATGTTCTCCGTGCGGAAGGTGCAGGTGGAGAGCATGGCATTAAAGACCATGAGGGACTTGATGAGCGTGTCGCGCGCGTCAAAGAGGCCCTCCTTGTCCTCCTGCATGTCCTTGTTGTAGGTTAGCGGCAGGCCCTTGAGCGTCGTCAGCAGGCCCATCAGGTCGCCGTAGACGCGGCCGGTCTTGCCGCGGATGAGCTCGGCGACGTCCGGGTTCTTCTTCTGGGGCATGATGGAGGAGCCGGTGGCAAAGCCGTCGTCCATCTCCACAAACTTGAACTCGTGCGAGTTCCACAGGATCAGCTCCTCGCAGAAGCGGGAGAGGTGCATCATGCACACGGAGGCGGCGTAGAGGTAGTCGCACACGAAGTCGCGGTCGGAGACGCCGTCCAGGCTGTTGAGGGCGACGGAGGAAAAGCCCAGCAGCTCCGCCGTGCGCGCGCGGTTGAGCGGATAGGTGGTGCCGGCCAGCGCACCGCAGCCCAGCGGGCACACGTCCGCGTGCTGGTACACCTCCTTCATGCGCTGCATGTCGCGGGAGAACATCTGGAAATACGCCATCATGTGATGGCCCAGCGTCACCGGCTGCGCGCGCTGCATGTGCGTGTAGCCGGGCATGATGCTCTCAGCGTGCTGTTTGGCGATGGAGAGCAGCGTTTCGCACAGCTCGCGCTGGTAGGAGACGGCCTCCTTGGCGCTCTCCTTGACGTACATGCGGCAGTCCAGCGCGACCTGATCGTTGCGGCTGCGGCCGGTGTGCAGGCGCTTGCCCGCTTCGCCGATGCGCTCGGTCAGCAGCTTTTCCACGTTCATGTGGATGTCCTCGGCGTCCAGCTCGAACTCGACCTTGCCCGCTTCCACATCCGCGAGGATGGACTTCAGTCCCTCGACGATCGCGTCCGCATCCGCCTTGGGGATGATGCCCTGCTCGCCGAGCATGGTGGCATGCGCGATGGAGCCGGTGATATCCTGGTGAGCCAGGCGCTGGTCGAAGCGGATGGAGGAGTGGAAATCGTCCACCAGTCCGTTGGTCGCCTTCTCAAAACGTCCGCCCCAGAGTTTCATGATGCTTTCCTCCTGGTAAGAAAAGGGCTGTAAGGCGTCGCCCTGCAGCCCGGTATTTACGTTCAGTTGCTTGCTGCTGCCGCGAAGCGGAGCAGGGGTCTGGGGATGAAATCCCCAGCAGGGGTACCGGGGACGGCGTCCCCGGTCAGGGTCCGGGACAGCGTCCCGCCGTTTCCGTCTTACTTCTCCATCAGGCCGGCCTTCTGCTTCATCATCGCCTGAACCTTGAGCGGCAGGCCGTAGAGGTTGATGAAGCCGGCAGAATCCTTGTGGCTGTACAGCTCGCCGGAGTCGCCGAAGGTGGCGATGTCTTCCATGTACAGGCTGTACGGAGAGGTCACGCCCGCGCCGATCACGTTGCCCTTGTAGAGCTTGACCTTGGCGGTGCCGGTGACGTACTGCTGGGTCACGTCCACGAACGCGCTCATGGCCTCGCGCAGCGGGGTGAACCACAGGCCGTTGTAGACCAGCTCGGCGAACTTGGGCGCCATCTGATCCTTGTAGTGCGCGGTGTCGCGGTCAACGGTGATCTCCTCGAGGTTGCGGTGTGCCGCATACAGGAGCGTCCCGCCCGGGGTCTCGTACACGCCGCGGCTCTTCATGCCGACCAGACGGTTCTCGACCATGTCCGCGATGCCCACGCCGTGACGGCCGGCAATCTCGTTGCACTTGGTCAGCAGGGAGACGGCATCCATCTTCTCGCCATTGACGGCGACCGGAACGCCCTTCTCAAAGTCGATGGTGACATATTCCGGGGTATCCGGCGCATCCTCCGGGTACACGCCCAGGCAGAGCAGGTCGCGCGCCGGCTCGTTGGCCGGGTTCTCCAGCTCGCAGCCCTCGTGGCTCAGGTGCCAGATGTTGCGGTCCATGGAGTAGGGACGGTCCTTCTTGACCGGAACCGGGATGCCGCGGGCCTCGGCGTACTCGATCTCCTCCTCGCGGGTCTTGAGCTCCCACTCACGCCACGGCGCGATGATCGGCATATCCGGCGCGAACGCCTTGATGCTCAGCTCGAAGCGGACCTGATCGTTGCCCTTGCCGGTGCAGCCGTGGCAGATCGCGTCGCAGTTTTCCTTCTTGGCGATCTCGACGAGGCGCTTGGCAATCAGCGGGCGGGCGAAGGAGGTGCCCAGCAGGTACTTGTTCTCATAGACGGCGCCGGCCTTCAGGGTCGGCCAGATGAAGTCCTCGACGAATTCCTTGCGCAGATCCTCGATGTAGAGCTTCTCCGCGCCGGTCTTCTTCGCCTTCTCGTGCAGCGGCTCGAGCTCGTCGCCCTGGCCCACGTCCGCAGCGCAGCACACGACGGCGCAGCCGTAGTTTTCCTTGAGCCACGGGATGATGATGGACGTATCCAGTCCGCCGGAGTACGCCAGCAGCACACGATTATACTTCTTATTGGCCATGGTATTGTCCCTCCAGATGATTGCAGGCGCTTATGCGTGCCTGCGAGAATTTGCTGTTACGAGTTGGTATTATAGCGCCATGCTCATAAAAATGCAATAGGTTTGCGAAAGAATTTGCATAATTCTGCGATTTATGGGAGCAATGCCCGATAAAACGGCGAAAATCTGGATAAAATGACATGACCGATTGTATGAATATGCATATTAATGCTGAGTATGCGCATAAAAACGAAGACGGGCACACATTGACAGCGGATGCAAAATAGGATAAACTGAGTTGGTTCAATTTCTTGTGTATAAGAAGGAAGAAGTTCTTGAGAATCCTTGGCATTGATCCCGGCCTGGCAACGATGGGCTGGGGCGTGATCGAGTCGGACGGGTACAAAGACCGCCTGATTCAGTACGGCGCGCTGGAAACCTATCCCAGGGATACGTTCCCCACGCGCCTTGGCAGCCTGTATACGGGCGTAAAGGGGCTGCTTGACACGTTCAGGCCCGATGAGATCGCCTTTGAGGAGCTGTTCTTTTCCAAGAACATCACCACGGGCATCCAGGTGGCGGGCGCGCGCGGCGTGGCGCTGGCGGCCTGCCAGAGCTATACGGACAAGCTCTTTGAATACACGCCGATGCAGATCAAGCAGACCATCACCGGCTACGGCAATGCGGAGAAGCGGCAGATGCAGCAGATGGTGCGCATGCGTCTGGGCCTGACGGAGATCCCCAGGCCGGATGATGCGGCGGATGCTGTCGCCTGCGCGATCACCCACGCGCATGCCGGCGTGATGCGCGCGCAGTTTCGAATCAAGTGACCGGGATGCTGTCCCGCAAGAGGATAACATGATTGCATTTATCGAAGGAAAGGTGGCCGAGAAGAACCACGGCGAACTGGTGATATCCGCCGGCGGCGTGGGCTTTTCTCTGCTGTGCTCCAACGCGACGATCGCCGCCGCGCCGGAGAAGGACAAGACGTTCCGCTGCTATACGGTGATGAACGTGCGCGAGGACGCGATGGAGCTGTTCGGCTTTGCTACCAAGCTTGAGCGCGAGATGTTCAAAAAGCTCTGCACGGTCACGGGCGTGGGCGCGAAGACGGCGCTGGGGATTCTCTCCGCGCTGCCGCTGCGCGATCTGTCCATCGCCATCGTCACAGGCGACGTGAACGCGCTCTCCCGCGCGCCGGGCATCGGCAAAAAGACGGCCCAGCGCATCGTGCTGGAGCTGCGGGACAAGGTGGAGCAGGCGGAGGTTTCCTCGTCCGCACCGGGCGTCAGCGCGCCGGTTTCCGCGCCGGCAGGCGGCATGGAGCGCGAGGCGCAGGCGGCCCTGCAGGCTCTGGGGTATACGTCCGCCGAGGCGGCGCGCGCGGTCAATCTCGTGCGCGATCAGGCTTCTACGGTGGATCAGATGGTGCTGCTGGCGCTTCGCCAGATGAGCACGCTGTAAGGAGGCGTTGATATGCTGCCCAGTGATCCAATGATGCTGCTGAGCGTGGTGAACATGAAGCTGCGCGATCGCTATGCGTCCCTTGACGCGCTGTGCGACGATCTCGACGTGAGCGAAAAGGAGATCGTGGACAGGCTGGCTGGGATCGGCTACGCGTATTCGAAGGAAAGAAACCAGTTTGTGTAAGCGTGGTGAGAGAAGATGGATGAAGAACGCCTTGTCATGAGCGGCTTCCGCGAGGAGGACGACGATCAGGAGAGCAGCCTGCGCCCCAAAACGCTGCGCGAATACGTGGGTCAGCAGGCGGTGAAGGACAGCCTGAACATCTACATCCAGGCGGCGCGCCAGAGGCGCGAGCCGCTGGATCATATCCTGCTCTACGGCCCGCCCGGCCTGGGCAAGACGACGCTGGCCAACATCGTCGCCGCCGAGATGGGCGCGAACATCCGCGTCACCAGCGGCCCGGCGATTGAGCGCCCGGGCGATCTGGTCGCGCTGGTGTCCAATCTCTCGCAGGGCGACGTGCTGTTTATCGACGAGATTCACCGCCTGTCCCACGCTGTGGAAGAGGTGCTCTATCCGGCGATGGAGGACTACGCGCTGGATATCGTCACCGGCAAGGGAGCGATGGCCAACAGCATCCGCATTCAGCTGCCCAAGTTCACGCTGATCGGCGCGACGACCCGCGCGGGTTCGCTGTCCGCGCCGCTGCGCGACCGCTTCGGCATCATCTTCCGGCTGCAGATGTACACCACCGAGGAGCTCATGCAGATCGTGCATCACTCTGCGGGCGTGCTGGACATCCGGGCAGACGAGGAGGGTGTGCGCGAGATCGCGCGCCGCAGCCGCGGCACCCCGCGAATCGTCAACCGCTGGCTGAAGCGCGTGCGCGACTATGCGCAGGTGCGCGGCGACGGCGTCATCACCCGGGAGATCGCACGGCAGGCGCTTGCGATGCTGGACGTGGACGAATTGGGCCTTGACCGCACGGACCGCGCGATGCTGCACACGATGATGGTGAAATTCGGTGGCAGGCCGGTGGGCCTGGATACCCTCGCGGCGACGACCGGCGAGGACGCGGTGACCATCGAGGACGTGATCGAGCCGTACCTGATGCAGCTGGGCTTCATCATGCGCACGCCGCGCGGCCGCATCTGCACGCAGGCGGCGTACGACCATATGAGGCTTCCCATGCCGCAGGAACCGCGCGCGCAGGGAAGGAGCGAGGGCCAGACCAGCCTGCTGGACTGATCGCCGGACAAGCTTCGCAGATATGCGCGAAGCGAAGAAGGGTCAAGGGATGAAATCCCTTGCGGGGTTTGGGGCGGCGCCCCAAGCGGGTTTGGGCGGCAGCCCAACGTATCCCATCAATCAAGAAAAAATGTAGTTTCAGAGCAGGATGCGAAGCATCCTACGATTGAAACGGGGCTGATTTGTAAAGCTGATGTTGATCAGGCATAATGAAGAGTGTCTGCGGCTTTATTGCGGCGCCGTTTCAATAGGACGCTTCGCGTCCGCTGAAACGGGAGGAAATCCATAGAATGACGCGCTGCGCGATGATAGGGGGAACGCTGGGCGGCTGCCCAGACCTGCTTGGGGATTTCATCCCCAAACCCCTTCTTCGCTTCGCGCTATGATAAGCGAGAGTATCATATGAAGACATCTGATTTCAATTACGACCTGCCGGAGGAGCTGATCGCGCAGACGCCCGTCTACCCGCGCGATTCCAGCCGCCTGCTGGTCTATCACAGGAACACAGGCACCATCGAGCACAGGATCTTTCACGATGTGATCGACTACCTGAACCCCGGCGACGTGCTCGTCGTCAACCAGACCCGCGTCATTCCCGCGCGCCTCTACGGCGCCAAGGAGGGCACGGGCGGGGCGATCGAGTTTTTGCTGCTGCGCAGGCTGAACCTCACCGACTGGGAGGTCATCCTCAAGCCAGGCAAGAAGGCCAGGCCCGGCGCGCGCTTCGTGTTCGGCGAGGGCGAGCTGAAGGCCGAGGTGCTGTCGATGGCCGAGGACGGCGGGCGCACCGTGCGCTTTGAGTACGAGGGCGTGTTTGAGGATGTGCTTGACCGCCTGGGCCAGATGCCCCTGCCGCCGTACATCCACGAGAAGCTCGAGGACAAGACCCGCTATCAGACGGTCTATGCCAAGGTGGACGGCAGCGCCGCCGCGCCGACGGCCGGCCTGCACTTTACGCCCGAGCTGCTCGAGCGCGTGCGCGCCAAGGGCGTGGAGATCGTGCCGGTGCTGCTGCATGTGGGCCTGGGCACGTTCCGCCCCGTCAAGGAGGAGGACGTCGCCAACCATCACATGCACAGCGAATACTACGAGGTGACGCCCGAGCAGGCGGAGAAGATCAACGCCGCCCGCGCGCGCGGCGGCCGTGTGGTCTGCGTGGGCACGACCAGCGTAAGAACGCTGGAGACTGTGGCGACGGAGGACGGTATCGTCCATCCGGGCAGCGGCTTTACGCAGATTTTCATCACGCCCGGCGTGAAGATCAAGGCGGTGGACGCGCTGATCACCAATTTCCACCTGCCCCAGAGCACGCTGCTGATGCTCATCTCCGCGCTGATGGGCCGCGAAAACGCGCTGAACACCTATGAGATCGCCGTGAAGGAGCGCTACCGCTTCTTCAGCTTCGGCGACGCGATGATGATTACAGACTGAAAGGATTGACCATATGCCGTCCCCAGTAACCTTTGATCTCGTCAAGAAGGACGCGAAGACCCACGCCCGCCGCGGTGTCGTCCACACGCCCCACGGCGACATTCAGACCCCGATCTTTATGCCCGTAGGCACGCAGGCCACCGTCAAGGCGATGACCGAGCGCGAGCTCAAGGAGATCGGCTCGCAGATCATTCTCTCCAACACCTATCACCTGCACATCCGCCCCGGCGAGGAGCTCATCCGCGAGGCCGGCGGCCTGCACAAATTCATGAGCTGGGATCGCCCGATCCTCACGGACTCCGGCGGATTCCAGGTCTTCTCGCTGGCCAGCCTGCGCAAGATCAAGGAGGAGGGCGTGCATTTCCGCAGCCACCTCGACGGCAGCAAGATGTTCATTGGCCCGGAGACCTCCATGGACATCCAGCAGGCGCTGGGCAGCGATATCGCCATGGCGTTTGACGTTTGCTCGCCGTATCCCTGCGATCACCGCACTGCGATGGAGGCCATGCACCGCACGCACCGCTGGGCGAAGCGCTGCCAGGAGCACCACACCCGCGAGGATCAGGCTGTGTTCGGCATCGTACAGGGCGCGTTCTATGAGGATCTTCGCATCGAGAGCGCCAAGACGCTGGCCGATATGGACTTCCCCGGCTACGGCATCGGCGGCCTGTCCGTCGGTGAGCCCAAGCCGGTCATGTACGGGATGCTCGAGGCGATCATGCCGTACATGCCCGAGCACAAGCCCCGCTATCTGATGGGCGTGGGCAGCCCGGACTGCCTGGTCGAGGGCGTGTACCGCGGCATCGATATGTTCGACTGTGTGCTGGCGACCCGCGTGGCCCGCAACGGCACCTGCTTCACCGACAGCGGCCGCCTCGTCATCCGCAACGCGCAGTACGCGCACGATTTCGGCCCGATCGAGGAGGGCTGCGACTGCTACGCCTGCCGCAACTACTCCCGCGCGTACATCCGCCACCTGCTCAAGGCCGGCGAGATCACCGGCGGCCGTCTGGCGACCATCCACAACCTGCGCTATCTGCTGCGCCTGATGGAGCGCATCCGCCAGGCGATCGAGGAGGATCGCTTCGAGGAGTTCCGCCGCGATTTCTTCAACAAGTACGACATGAGCCGCAACTTCTAAGCTGTTCAGAAGCGTCCTTCCTTTTGCCAATGGGGAGGACGTTTCTGTGCTGTACGACGATAAGGGGAGGATTCCATGCAGCGACTGTTTCCTGAGCATCACCTGCGCAAACGCGTCGAGCTGTCTCCGCTGTGGACGCTGACGACGCTGGACGCGGGCGGCCTTGACCATCCCGTGCAGACCGTTGTGCCCGGCGTGTGGGAGAGCATCCCGGGCCTTCGGGCCTACAAGGGCCGCGCCGCATACGAGAATACGTTTGAGGCCGGCGGCACGCTGCGCTTTGTGTTCGGCGGCGTGAGCTTCAAAGCCGAAGTTTATCTGGATGACGAGCGGATTGCCGGGCACTACGGCGCGTTTACGGCCTTTGACGCGGTGGCGGAGAACGTGCCGCACGGCGTCCACAGGCTGCGCATCATTGCGGATAACCGTTATGGCGAGGATTCCGCGCTGCATGTGGAAAACGACTATTACAGCTACGGCGGCGTGAACCGCCCGGTGGAGATCGAGCAGCTGGCTGGCGCGTACCTGACGGACTTGTCCGTGCGCACCCGCTGCGAGGCGGGGCAGTGGATGGCCGACGTGCAGGTGACGGCGTACAGCCTCTGCGATGAAGACAGGACGGTCAGCGTATTCGTCAGCGCCGGCAGCGCGGAGCATCTGTTTGCAGACCGGAATCTGCCTGCGCGAGGAAGTCTCGTGCTCAGCGCGTCGCTTCCGGCGCAGGACGTGCAGCCCTGGAGCCCTGCAAGCCCGAAGCTGTACAGCGCCGGCGCGGTGCTGCTTGAACAGGATCAGGCGGCGGACGACCTGTACGACCGCTTCGGCTACCGCGAGGTGAAGGTCGAAGGCAATAGGATTCTGCTCAACGGCGAGCCGCTGGTCATCAAGGGCTTCAACCGCCACGAGACGTATGCCGATTTCGGCAGCGCCGTGCCGCTGGGCGCGATGGCGCAGGACATTCAGCTGATGAAGGACATGAACGCCAACGCCGTGCGCACCTGCCATTATCCCAACGATCCGCGCTTCCTCGACCTGTGCGACGAGATGGGCATGCTGGTGTGGGAGGAGGTGCACGCGCGCGGCCTGCTGGAGCATCAGATGCTGCATCCGCTGTTCAAGCCGCAGACGGAGCAGTGCGCCCGCGAGATGGTCGCCCAGCACGGCAATCACCCCAGCATCTTCATCTGGGGCTGCCTGAACGAGTGCGAGGATACCACGCCCGCCGGTGCGGAGATCTTCCGCTGGAACTACGACCTGCTGCGCAGGCTTGATCCCTCCCGCCCGGTGACGGCGGCGCTGCTGGACCGCAGGGGCAGCCGGGTACTCGGGGACAGCGATGTGGACAGCCTTAACCTCTATCCGCTGTGGTATCATCCGACCGACCCGGCCGTGCATGTGGAGAGGATGACCCGCTGGGCCGCGGAGAACGGCGGCGCGGGCAAGCCAATCATCATCAGCGAGATCGGCGCGGGCGCTATCTACGGCGACCACGATCCGGGCATGGCCAAGTGGTCCGAGGAGCGTCAGGCCGAGATCCTGCGCCGGCAGATCGACGCGGTGCTTGCGCATCCGGCGTGCAGCGGCATCTTCCTGTGGCAGTTCGCCGATACGCGCGTGGACGAGAGCTGGGCTGAAAAGCGCCCTAAATGCATGAACAACAAGGGTGTGGTGGATCAGTATCGCCGGCCGAAGCTCGGGTATGCGGCGGTGAAGGAGACTTTCGCCCGGTATTGACGCTGCTGCGTCAAAAATTGTTCGCAGTCAGGGTGAATTCTTTCTGCGGCCCTTGCGGTTTTTGCCCATTCCATGTATAATAGGAACGCTGTATTTCGTAAATTTTGAAAGGATGTGTCTTTTCCCATGAATACCAAGCTCATGAGCCTGCTGGCTGACGCGACTGCGGCCGCTGAGGCGACTGCCGGCGCCGAGGCCGAGATGTCCACCGGCGCGATGATCATTTACTACGCTGTGCAGTTCCTGCCGATGATCCTCATCTTCGTCATCTTCTACTTCATGCTCATCCGTCCGCAGCGCAAGAAGGACAAGGAAGCCAAGAAGATGCTCGAGAACCTGAAGGTCGGCGACCGCATCTGCACCATCGGCGGCATCTATGGCACCATCGTGCGCATCAAGGATCAGGTGCTGACCATCGAGGTGGGCGAGCAGAAGAACCAGATGGTGATCGCGCGCTGGGCGGTTCGCAACGTCGAGCAGCTCTCCGTGACCAACGACGCCGAGACCCTCATCTGATTGAATTCGCATAATCAAAACCGCTCTGTCATAGGGTTGACCATGACAGAGCGGTTTTGATATGGGGCTTTTCCGCAAAGCGCTGGTCTTGGCACAGCGCCAAGGATTGCATCGCTTTGCCAGTAATGCGGCTTCAATCTGGGAGGGATGGACGTGGACAGCAAGGCGCAGCCTTTCGCGCAGAAGACGGACCGTGGGCTGGATTCCTTCAAGCGCTCCATGCGTCGGAGCGTGCGCAGGGGCAGGGGGAAAAGCGCGCTGGGCGCGGTGCTGCGGGGCGTGCTCGTGAGCGCGAGCATCACGGTGATCGGCGTGGCCGTCTTTGCGCTGCTTCTCAACTGGTGGGATGCGAGCGACCGGGCGATCACGGCGATCAATCAGGTCGTCAAGTTTGTCTCCATTCTCGCGGGCGTGGTCACGGCGCTGGGCGGGCAGACGCAGGGTGGGGCGATGCGCGGCGTGTGCGTAGGGCTTTTGTACATGGCGCTGGGCATCCTGTGCTACTGCCTGCTGATGGGGGAGAATCCTTCGCTGACCTCGTATCTGGCGGATCTGGGCATGGGTGTGGCCAGCGGCGGGCTGTTCGGCATGATCCTGACCTCGCGGAAAAACGCCTGAGCGGCTTGATGCCGCGCGAAGCAATCATGAAAATAAGCGCCCTCCAAACGGAAGGCGCTTGTTTCTGCAGGACAGTATGCCGGCGCACACAGCTTATTCAGCGGTGTAGGGCAGCAGCGCGATGGCACGGGCGCGCTTGATGGCCTCAGACAGCTGACGCTGATGCTTGGCGCAGTTGCCGCTCATACGGCGGGGCATGATCTTGCCGCGCTCGTTGATGTTGCGGCGCATACGGGAGTTCACATCACGGAACTCCTTGTAATCGATGTACTCGATCTTGTCAACACAGAACGCACAAACCTTGCGGCGCGGCTTGCGGCCACGCGGACGGCGTGCTCCACGATCTTCAGACATGGAAAGGTCTCCTTTCATCGCCGGGCAATCCGGCTTATTTTCTCAGATCAGATCAATTAAAAGGGAAGTTCGTCGTCATCCACCTGCGTGAATCCGCTGTCAGCGGGCGCATAGCTCGGGGCCTGCTGGCGCTGCACCGGGGCAGGGGACACGGCAGCGTGATAATCGCTGGAGGAAGCGGAAGAGGCATTACCGGAAGAAAGGAACTCGACATCGTCGGCGACGATGTCCACCGCGGTGCGCTTTGTGCCATCCTGCGCTTCATAGCTGCGGATCTGGATGGAACCGCACACGGCGACCTTCCTGCCCTTGGCCAGATAGCGGCCGCAGAGCTCGGCGAGCTGACGCCAGGCGACGATGTTGAAGAAATCGGTTTCCTGCTGGCCCGTCTGCGCATTCTTGAAGCGGCGGTTCACCGCGATGGAGAAGTTGCAGACCGGGATGCCGGCGGAGGTGGATCTCATCTCCGGGTCACGGGTCAGATTGCCAATCAAATAAACCTTGTTCATACGCTCAATTCCTCTTGTGGATCATCATTCAATGGCTTACTCGGCCTTCTCGGCTTCGACAGCCTCTTCAACCGGAGCGACGCGGGCCGCGCGCGGCTTGACGCTGCTCTTCTTCTCCAGCAGCTTGACGATCTGAGAACGGATGACGCTCTCGTTGATCTGCAGGTTACGGGTCAGCTCCTTGGGCAGCTCGGCGGCGCCGTTGAAGCCAACGTAGACGTAGTAACCCTCGGTCTTGTAGTTGATGGCATAGGCCAGACGGCGCTTGCCCCACTCCTCAACCTTGACAACCTCACCGCCGTTGGCAGTGATGATACCGTTGAACTTCTCGATGAGCTCCTTGCGGGCGGTCTCCTCGACGGCGGTATCGATGATGTAGATCAGTTCGTACTTATTCATGATCCTTTCACCTCCTTTTGGACTCTGGTTCCGTCATTTCTCAGGCGGAACAAGGATGTGCCAGTTATGTATATTAGCACAGGTTTCAAATGAAATCAAGAGTTTTTTTACTTTTTCTCAAATATCTTTTCTTTTTGCGGCGCAGCGGTATGCGGTTCACGGATCGTTCGTGCTGTCCGTGGATACATAGTATGTGCCGACGATCATGATGGTTAGCGCGATCAGGAAGGTCAGCGAAGGCATCTCCTTGAAGATGATCAGAGACAGCAGTGCGCCGATGAACGGAGCCACTGCGTAGTACGAGCTTGTCTTGGCGGCACCCAGATCACGCTGGGCATAGATGTAAAAGAAGATGCTCAGTCCATAAGCGACAAAGCCGAGGAGCAGCGCCGCTGCGATGCAGGGGAGGTTCTGCGTCCGCTCGCCAGTGAACAATCCGAGCATCAGAGAGCCGATACCGGAGCCAAAGCCCTTGATGACGACGATTTCCAGAGGATCCTTGTGCGAAAGATTCCGCGTGCAGTTGTTTTCAAATCCCCAGCACACACAGGCCAGCAGGACGAACAGCGAGCCAACGGTGAACGAAAGACTGCTGACGTCCTCAAAGGAAAGCACCAGGCTGGCCAGCGTGACGAGTCCAATGCCGATAAAGAGCCGTTTGGAAATCCGTTCCTTGAATATCAGCAGCGCAATCAGGCTGGTGGCGACAATTTCAAAATTGTTCAGCAGAGATGCGTTTGCCGCGGTTGTCCTGGTCAGGCCGATCATCAGAAAGATGGGGGCTGCGATGTCCAGCGCAACCATCGCTGCTGTGCAGGGGAGTTCGGCTCTCGTCAAGGGTGCTTCTTTGGCGGCATGGCCTGTCTTCCGCTGAACAATGCCCAGCAGGGAGAGACCGATACCGGCACCGAGATAGAGAAAACCGGCCATAAGCGTAGAGGGAATCTCCTGCAGCAGCAGTTTAGAGACAGGTGAGTTCAGAGCATACAGCGCCGCAGCCAGAATGGCAAAAAAGACAGCTCGTGCGTTCTTCATACAGATTCTCCTTGGTTACAGAAATTGATCAATAGCCTTGCCCAGCTCGACCAGTTCCGTTTCGTCTCCACGCTCAATGGCATCGACCAGACAGTGATTGATGTGATCCTTTAGGATCAGCTTTTGCGTGTTGTTGACCGCAGACTTCACCGCGGCCAGCTGAATGAGCACTTCACTGCAGTTTCGCCCATCCTCCACCATTCTCTTGATGCCTTCCAGATGCCCGATGATCCTGGAAAGACGGTTCAGCACATTCTGCGTCTCGGCGTGTTCATGACTCATGCGTTCACCTCCATATCCCCCCTGGGGGGATATGGAGAGTATATCATACCAGAAGAAAAACCGCAAGCGTATGCCCGGAACACAGTTTTCAGTGAACCTGCGGCATGAATTCAGTATTTATAGGGAAAAAGCTTGACGAAAAGGGGATATCACGGTATAATCTTGCGGATACTTTTTAAGACGTATCAATGTTTACTGGATATAGAGGAAGAAACACTATGTTTGTCGATCAGGTCAAAATCACCGCGAAGGCCGGCAACGGCGGCAACGGCGCGGTTTCGTTTCATCGTGAGAAGTTCGTGCAGAACGGCGGCCCGGACGGCGGCGACGGCGGCAACGGCGGCAGCGTCATCCTGCTGGCCGACGAGAACATGCACACGCTGATGGATTTCCGCTACAAGCGCAAGTATACCGCCGAAAACGGCGGCAACGGCGCGGCAATGCTCTGCCGCGGCAAGAGCGGACAGGATCTCGTCATCAAGGTGCCGGTGGGCACCATCGTGCGCGATACGGAAAGCGGCCGCCTCTGGGCGGACATGCACGAGGCCGGCCAGCGCCACGTTCTGCTTCGCGGCGGCAAGGGCGGCTGGGGCAACGCGCACTTTGCCACGCCGACCCGCCAGGCGCCCAACTTCGCCAAGCCCGGCCAGAAGTGCGACGTCGTCGAGTTCGAGCTGGAGCTCAAGTCCATCGCGGACGTGGGCCTCGTCGGCTATCCGAACGTCGGCAAGAGCACCATTCTCTCCGTTGTGACCGCGGCCAAGCCGAAGATCGCGAATTATCACTTCACGACGCTCGCGCCGAACCTGGGCATCTGCCGCCAGTACGGCATGGACTTCGTCATGGCCGATATTCCGGGCATCGTCGAGGGCGCCAGCGAGGGCGTGGGCCTGGGCATCCAGTTCCTTCGCCACGTCGAGCGCACCCGTCTGCTGGTGCACGTCGTCGATATCGCCGGCAGCGAGGGCCGCGACCCGGTCGAGGATTTTGAACACATCTGCGACGAGCTGGTGGGCTACGGCGATCTGGCCGAGCGCCCGCAGATCGTCGCGGCGAACAAGATGGACCTGCCGGGCGCACAGGAGAACCTCGAGCGCCTGCGCAGGCACCTGCACGGCACGGACATCGAGGTCTATCCGATCTCCGCGGCCACGCGCCAGGGCTTTGACGAGCTGATGGGCGCGATCGTCAGGACGCTGCCGACCCTGCCGCAGACGCTGGTCTTCGAGGAGGAGCCGGAGGCCGTCATCGCCGAGGACGCGCCGTTCACCATCACCAAGGAAGGCAGCGACTATTACATCGTCGAGGGCAAGGCGATGGAGCAGCTCATCGGCTCCATCAATTTCGGCGACGACCAGTCCGTCAACTACTTCCATCGGACCCTGCGCAGCCGCGGCGTGATCGATGCGCTGCGTGCGGCGGGCGCGAAGGAAGGCGACACCGTCGCGATCTGCGACATGGAGTTTGACTTCGTGGAGTAACGGTCTGACACAACCGTACACTGTATGTATATAGAAAGGAAATCCTGCATGACAAGCAAACAGCGCGCGTATCTGCGCGGATTGGCCAATACCATGGAGCCCATCCTTCACGTGGGCAAGGACGGCGTGAATGAGAACATGATCAAGCAGCTCGACGATGCGCTCGAGGCGCGCGAGCTGATCAAGGGCACCGTGCTGCAGAACTGCCCGCTTTCCGCCCGTGAGGCGATTGCGGAGCTGTGTGAGAGCGCGAATGCCGAGCCGGTGCAGTGCATCGGCAGCCGCTTTGTGATCTACCGCGCCCGCAAGGAAGAGCCGAAGATCGTTCTGCCCTGAAGCGCGCGGGCTAGGGCGTAAGGAACGCCTGCTCCATCCCTGCAAGCGCAGTAAGAAGTGCATATACCCCAAGCGCGATGCGAAGTCCCCGGCGGATTTCGCCGCGCTTTTTGTTTTTTTCAAACCGCCAGCCGCCGATGAGCGCGCCGGCAGACAATGCGGCGAGCATCTGCGGGGGAAGCACCTGCGCGCCGCCGGAGAGCAGCGTGAGCAGCAGCGCGCTGGCCTGTGCCGTGAGCGTGAGCAGCAGCGCGGCGGAGGGCGGCGCGCCGGCTTTTCTGCGCACGCCGTCATGCGCGAAAAGCTGGAAGGTTGCCAGTGCACCGCCGCCGAGGAAGCCGTCGATCCATGCACCCGGCAGCGCGCACAGGAACAGGCCCATGCGCGTCCGGGGAAGCGGGATGCGGCGCAGCTTGCCGGGCAGCAGCGCGGCCAGCGTCAGCGCCAAAAGGGGAAACGCCTGCATGCGCGCCAGCTCGGGGCTCCCGGAATGCCGCGCGACGAACATGAGCAGCAGCATGCGGCCGAGCGTACCGCCGGTCATGCCTGCGATGGCGGCGGACAGGCGCTGCCCCGGCGGCACGGCGCGCAGACCGCCGCGCGCGCTCAGCGCGCCCAAACAGCCGAAGAGCGCGGCCACACTGGCCAGCGCCACTGCGGCGCGCGGGGAGAAGCGCAGGCAGGCAGCCAGACCGCTTCGCAGGGCCAGCGGCGCAAGCACGGGGGAAAGCGAAAAGAGCAGCCAGGCGGAAGAAAACAGCGCGATCTCCATGGCCAGCCCTCCGCAAACGGTTTGCTCTATTGTGCGCAAAAGCACGAAGAACCATGCAGAAAACCGGCACAGTGCTGCGATGGTGTGCTATAATATGTGCAAGCATTTTTCTATCATGGAGGGAGAATCTATGTGGGCAGTATTTGCGGTGCTGTCGGCGGTCTTCGCGGCGCTGACGAGCATTCTGGCGAAGGTTGGTATTGAGGGCGTCAACTCCACGCTCGCCACGGCGATCCGCACGGTGGTCGTGCTGGCGATGAGCTGGGGCATGGTGTTCATCATGAACGTGCAGAACGGCATCGGCTCGATCAGCCGCAAGAGCTGGCTGTTTCTGATCCTGTCCGGCCTGGCGACAGGCGCGTCCTGGCTGTGCTATTACCGAGCGCTGCAGCTGGGCGAGGCCTCGAAGGTCGTGCCGATTGACAAGCTCAGCGTCGTCATCACGCTGGCGCTGGCATTCATCTTCCTGCACGAGCCGTTCACGACCAAGTCGCTCATCGGCGCGGCGCTCATCACCGTCGGCACGCTGGTGATGGTGCTGTGAGTTGCTTGTATAGGCGCGAAGCGAAGAAGGGAGTCTGAGGGATGAAATCCCTCAGGCGGGTTTTAGGGCGGCGCCCTAACGTATTCCTATATGGCGAAGCCATTCAGACAAAGCAGTCAGGGAGCGAAGCGTTACCTGACGGGGCTTAGCACATGGCTGATTTTATACTACTCTCAAATAAAATCGGCCATGCAATAACCGGCCGTCAGGTAAC
>CAMFCQ010000014.1 GCA_945948915.1 uncultured Clostridia bacterium
CTGCTCCTTGCGGCGGATGAGGTCCGCGCCGCCGAGCATGTTGCTCCACTGGTCGTTGCCGCCCATCTGCAGTCGGCAGCCGTAGCGATGATAGAGCTCCAGGAAGTCGTAGCTCTGCATGAGCATGTAGGTGAACTCCAGGAAGGACAAGCCGTTCTCCGTCGCCATGCGGGCCTTGTAGCACTCGGCGGTGAGCATCTTGTTGACGGAGAAGGTGGAGCCGATGTCGCGCATGAAGTCGATGAAGTTGAGATGACGGAGCCAATCGCCGTTGTTGGCGATGATGGCCTTGCCCTCGCTAAAGTCAAGGAAGCGGCTCATCTGCTGCTTGATGTGGGCGACGTTGCTGTCGATGGTCTCGACGGTCATCATCTTGCGCATGTCGGTCTTGCCGGACGGATCGCCGATCATCGCGGTGCCGCCGCCCATCAGGGCGATCGGCTTATGGCCGGCGCGCTGCATATGGGCCATCGCCATGATCGGGATGTAATGGCCGATGTGCAGGGAATCTGCGGTCGGGTCGAAGCCGACGTAGAAGGTGGTCGGCTGTTCGAGCTGCTTGTAGAGGTCCTCCTCGTAGGTGACCTGCGCGATGAAGCCGCGCTCCTTGAGGATGTCGAGAATGTGCTCTGCCATAGGGATTCCTCCTGTTTTCTGCGGGAAGACAGAAAAACGCCTTCCCAAAATAAGTAGGGAAGGCGTGAAATACGCGGTACCACTTCCGTTTAAGGCTGCCTTGCGGCAGACCTCCTCACTGCCCGCTGACACGGGCGCTGCGCTGTATCCGGCGCGCCGGCGGCTGTCTACTTGAGCGGATCGCTGGTTCGGAGCCGAGCTCAGGGATGTATTCCGCATGCCTGCTGATACCGCCTCGCACCATCCGGCGGCTCTCTTGATCAGGGGAAGGCAGCGTACTTGTTCCCATCAACGCTACTGGCGTAATTATATGATGGGAATGCGCAAAAGTCAAGGCTTTTTCGCGTCGCGGGTCGCGAAGGTATCCACGATCATGGACAGCACGATGATGATGCCGCCCGCAAGCTGCATGCCCGTGAGCTTTTCTCCGAGCAGCAGCGCGCCCGCTACACAGGCGGTGATGGGGTTGATGTTGATCGCCAGGGAGACGGTGAGGGAGTCAACCGCGCGCATGGCGAGGTTGTAGAGCACATAGCACAGCGCAGAACAGACGGCGGCCAACAGAAAGATGCACAGCCAGGAGGCGGGCGAAACGCTGACCCACTGGCTGCGCTCCGCCAGCGCGAACGGCGCGAGCGTGACGACGGCGGCGAGTGCCTGCCAGGTCGTCACGCGCAGGGAGCTGCACGATTCAAGGAGCCTGGGCGTCGTCAGGATATAGCCCGTCCAGCACAGGCTTGCGCCGACCATGAGCAGATTGCCGGTCAGCGAACCGCCGCCCGCATCGCTTCCTGTGACGATGACCAGATACGCGCCGACAAGCGACAGCGCGACGGCCAGCCAGCGCGTGCCGGAGATGTGCTCGCGGCAGAAAAGGACGCGGAAAAGCAGCGTCATCATCGGTACGAGCGAGACGATCAGCGAGGCGGCGGAGGCTGTAGTGCGCTGCAGGCCGGAGTGCTCAAAGAAGAAGTACACCGTGATGCCCAGCAGCGAGGTGACAAACGCGCGAGGCGCCCATTTGTACAGGCGTACGCCGCCCTGAAGCTTCAGACACAGGGGCAGCATAATGGCGGCGGTGAGCAGATAGCGCAGGAAGGCGAGCGTCATCGGCGGCATGCCTTCGGAGAGGGTGGTCTTGGAAAAGATAAAGGACAGGCCCCACATCACGTTGACGAAGATGAGCATGGCCATGCCCTGGGCTTTTTGCGTGCTTTTGTGCAAGAGAATTCCTCCTTTGCGAATATCGCTATGATAAATCAGCCGGAGCGCAATGTCAAGCGCACCTTGCAGACGGCGTCGATTTGCGCTACAATAAAGATTAGCAACCAGAGAAGGAAGAACGTCCATGATTCACATCGTTTTGATCGAGCCGGAGATCCCGCAGAACACGGGAAACATCGCGCGCACCTGCGCGGCTACGGGGAGCGAGCTGCACCTGGTGGAGCCGCTGGGTTTCAAGCTCGAGGACAAGTATCTCAAGCGCGCAGGGCTTGACTACTGGCCGCTGGTGAAGGTGCATGTGCACAAGGACTTTGCCGATGTGCTCTCGCGCTATCCGGGCGCGGCGTTTTATTATGCCAGCACGAAGGCCCCGCGCAGCTATGCACAGGTGCAGTATCCCAAAGACGTATTTCTGGTCTTTGGCCGGGAATCGCGCGGCCTGCCGGAGAACCTGCTTGAGCGTGTCTATGACCGCTGTATCCGCATCCCGATGGTGGAAAACGCGCGCAGCCTGAACCTGTCCAATTCCGTGGCGATTGTGACCTATGAAGCGCTCAGGCAGCGTGGCTTTGAGCACCTGCTCGACCACGGTGCGCTCACCGGACGCGAGGAGACGCCCGGCGCATGGATGGATTACCTGTAAGGGTTGACAGCGCCTTGGCTGTTGGGGTACAATAAACCGGAACAGGAAAGGACGTGGCTGCATGAAAAAGAAGAAAAAGAGCCGAATTGGCTATCATGTGGCTGCGGGCGTTATGGACGTCTTCGGCGCAGCGGCGGCCTCACTGGCGATCGTCGTGCTGATGCTGATGCTGGGCAGCCTGTATAACTGGCTGCGGCAGGATCTGGCCGTAACCTTCGCCGATCTGACCGACAACATCACGGATGCTGTGATCATCTCAGACGGCACGAAAAAATGATGCAGCTTCGCTTGAACCGGCGAAGCTCTTTTGCCTTATGGAGAACTGTACGCAAGCCTGCGCCCCGGGCGGCGGGATGCAAAGCAGGGGGAAGCGATTTGCAAGGGAGCGGGCACGACCCGCTTGCTTCTCAGGAGAGGGGGGAAGACGGCATGAACACATCCTGGCCCACGCTGGCACAGGAGGTCTTTTCCTGCGATAAGTGCAGGCTCTGCCAGACGCGGCAGAACGTTGTCCTGGGCGAGGGCAATCTGCACGCGGCGCTCATGTTCATCGGCGAGGGACCGGGTGCGCAGGAGGACGCGTCGGGCCGCCCGTTTGTGGGCGCGGCGGGACAGCTGCTGGACAAGATGCTTGCCGCCATCGGCATGACGCGCGAGCAGGTATACATCTGCAACATCGTCAAGTGCCGTCCGCCGCAGAACCGCGTGCCGGAGCCGGACGAACGCACCGCCTGCATGCCCTATCTGCGGCAGCAGGTGGCGCTGGTGCGCCCGAAGGTGATCGTGTGCCTGGGCTCGACGCCCACGCGCGCGCTGCTGGGCGATCATATGCGCATCACACGGGATCGCGGCACATGGCAGCTGAAAAAGGGCGTCTGGTTCATGCCGACGTATCATCCGGCGGCGCTGCTGCGGGATCTGGATAAAAAGCGCCCGGCCTGGGAGGATTTCAAGGCCATTCGGGATAAACTGATCGAGCTGGGCGCGTACGAGCGCACGGTTTAGTAACCAATTGTCGTAGCAAAGGCGGCTGAAGCATGGAGAAGTATAGGCAGGCGCTGCGGGATTTTCTGGCGGGTGTGATGCCTGGGCGCGAAAACGCGCTGGTCTTCGGTGAAGGTCCGGAAAAGCCGAAGCTGATGCTCATCGGCGAGGCGCCGGGCGAGCAGGAAACGCTGATGGGCCGTCCGTTCGTGGGCAAGGCGGGCAGGAATCTCGACCATTTCCTTGAGCTGGCCGGGATGCGGCGCGAGGACATCTACATCTCCAACGCCGTCAAAATCCGCCCGACGAAGACCGGAAAGTCAGGACGCATCTCCAACAGGCCGCCGACGAAAGAGGAGATCGCGCTGTTTCGCCCGTGGCTGCTCCGCGAGATCGACCTCGTTGCGCCGCAGGTGATCGCGACGCTGGGCAACACGCCGCTGTTCGCGGTCACGGGCGACAGGAAGCTCACCATCGGCGAGGTGCACGGCAGGGTGATGGAGGCGGGTGAGACGGGATGCAGGCTCTTTGCACTGTATCATCCGGCGAGCCTGATTTACAACCGCGCGCTGGAACCGGTCTATGAACAGGATGTGCGTGGGCTGGCGGCGTTTCTTGAGCGATAGGGAGCTGCGCAGCGCATCAGGCAGCGGACAACGGGAAACAGCGCTTTGTGAAGCGGTTCGAAAGAGTGCGCGCACGGTGCGCTTTCGAACGCCAAAACAGACATTTGAGACGGGAAGCCTTTTTTTCATACCGCGGACGTGATATGCTGAATATACAGAAGAATGGGGGGAGAATGAAATGCTGACAACTCTGATGGGGAATCTGCCTGTCCTGCTGTGCCTGCTGCTGGGCGCGGCGCTGATGATGGTGGAGGTATTCCTGCCGGGCTTTGGTCTGCCTGGCGTGTCCGGCATTGTCCTGATCGGTGCGGGCGTGGCCATGATCTGGAGCAAAGCCGGCATGCTGGCGGCGCTGGCGGCGTTGCTGGTGGTCATCGCCGTGCTGGCTGTGTTCGTTTCCTATATGATGCGCCGTGCGTCAAGCGGCGATGCGTATCTGAGGATTTTCCTGCGCGAGAAGGAAGAGCTTCGCAGCCGCGAGGATATGCAGGTGCTGCTGGGCAAGCAGGGCCGCACGACCAGCGTGCTGCGTCCGGCCGGCATCGGCGACTTTGACGGTGTGAGGCTGAACGTGGTGACGGAGGGCAGCTTCATCGAGCGGGATCGACCGATTGAGATCGTGAACGTGGAGGGCACACGGATTGTTGTGCGCGAAAAACAAAGCGCCTGAATGAACAGGAAAACACAGCAAGCAAGAGAAGGGGGATTCCTATGTTTTTTATGACTGAAAGCATCATTATGTTGGTTGCCATAGTCGTCATCATCGCTGTCTTTTTGAGCTTTGTGCCGCTGAGCCTGTGGGTTTCCGCGCTGGCCTCCGGCGTGCATGTCTCGATCTTCACGCTGATCGGCATGAAGATCCGCCGCGTGTCCCCGGCTAAAATCGTCGCGCCGCTGATCAAGGCAGAGAAGGCGGGTCTGGCGATGGAGATCAGCAAGATGGAGGCACATTTCCTGGCGGGCGGCAACCTTGACCGCGTGATCACCGCGCTCATCACGGCGCGCGGCGCAAACATCAAGCTCGACTTTCCGGAGGCCTGCGCCATCGACCTGGCGGGCCGCGACGTCCTGCAGGCGGTGCAGATGAGCGTCAATCCGCGCGTCATCGAGACGCCAGTGGTCGCTGCGATTGCCAAGGATGGCATCGAGCTGCGCGCCAAGGCGCGCGTTACCGTCCGCGCGAACATCGAGCGCCTGGTCGGCGGCGCGGGCGAAGAGACGATCGTCGCGCGCGTAGGCGAGGGCATCGTTACGACCGTCGGTTCTGCCAGAACGCACAAGGAGGTTCTGGAGAATCCGGACCTCATTTCACGCACGGTGCTGGACAAGGGCCTGGATGCAGGCACGGCGTTTGAGATTCTTTCCATCGATATTGCGGACGTGGATGTGGGCCGAAACGTCGGCGCGCAGCTGCAGATGGATCAGGCAGAGGCGGATCGCCGCATTGCGCAGGCGAAGGCGGAAGAGCGCCGCGCCATGGCTGTCGCACGCGAGCAGGAGATGAAGGCTGCTGCGCAGGAGCAGCGCGCCAAGGTCATCGAGGCCGAGGCGGAGGTGCCCAAGGCGATGGCCGCCGCTCTGCGCGAGGGAAAGCTGGGCGTGATGGATTACTATCAGATGCAGAACACCATCGCGGACACCTCCATGCGCGACGCGATTGCCGGCATGGGCGGTACGCAGAACACGCCGAAAAAGTAAGATGCACAGGCGGAAGGAGGGACGCGCGTGAAGGACTTTCCGATTCTGCTCATCCTGCTGATTCTGTACGTCATCGCAGCATCGGGCAGCAAAAAGAAAAAGAACAAGCAGCAGAAAAGGCCTGCGCGCGCAGTCTCCCGGGCCGAAGCGCGCAGGGAGCGCACCATGCAGGCGGAGCGGGGGTTTGACACTGCGTTTGCTCGTACGCAGCGCACGCCGGCGTTTGACAGCGTGCGGCAGGCACCGGTGCCCGAAGGCGAGGATACCTGCCATCCCGCGCCGGAACGCGCAGACGACCGGATGAAGACGCCGGAATCCGATGACGAGCAGATGAACGAACCGCAGACCAGCCCGCTGGCACAGGATCTGCTGCGCGGTGTCATCATGAGCGAGATCCTGACAAGACCCAGCGAACGCAGAGCAAGAAACAGGCAGGGATATCATGGATAACGAGATTCGTGTGGTGATTGCGGACGATCAGGAGGGCATGCGCCTGATCCTGCGCAAGATGATCGACAAGGCCGAGGGCTTTACCATCTGCGCCGAAGCCGACAGCGGCGACAAGGTGCCCGCGCTGGTGGAGCAGTATAAGCCGCACGTCTGCTTCCTGGACGTGGAGATGCCGGGCATGACGGGCATCGAGTGTGCGAAGGCCATTGCGGACATGGATCCCCATACGATCATCGTCTTCGCCACGGCGCACGAGGGCTACATGGCGCAGGCGTTTGAGATGTACGCGTTTGACTACATGGTCAAGCCCTTCAAGATGGAGCGCGTGATGAAGACGCTCGAGCGCATCCGGGTGGTCATGATGGGCCGGCAGGCTGCCGCGCAGCAGATCGTGCGGGATACGATTGCGACTGCCGCCAAGGCACGCGTTGCGCCGAGCGGCCGCATTATGCTCCACCACAAGGAGGGCGTGAACTTCGTCAGCCAGTCCGACATCCTGCTGGTGCAGCGCGAAAACCGCTCCACGGTGCTCTATGCCACCGGCGGACGCCGCTTTGAAACCAGCGAAGCGCTGGGCGACGTGGAGGAGCGCCTTGATCCCAAGATCTTCTTCCGCTGCCACAAGTCCTACATCATCAACCTCAACGTGATTGACAGCATCTCGCCGTACGGCCGCTGGACCTATGTCGTCCATCTGCTCGGAACGGACCAGGATGCGCTGATTACGCATGACAAATATGAGGAACTGGAGCGGATGTTTTCCTGAGGCAGGAGCGATGTTCCTAAAAAGTTGCAAAAAGTTGAGAATTCCGCTTGCAATTCAAGGAACGATGTGTTACAATAGTCCATGCTGATTATCTGAATACACCCGAGGAGGTGAATTCCCCATGCCGAACATTAAGTCTGCTATCAAGCGCGTCAGCGTGACCGAGCACAAGACCATGCGCAACAAGATGGTCAAGTCTGCGACCAAGACCGCGCTCAAGAAGTTCAATACCAATGCGACTGCTGAAATGCTGAGCTCCGCCTCCGCCGCTGTTGACAAGGCCGCTGCGAAGGGCGTTATCTCTAAGAATGCCGCGAATCGTCAGAAGGCGCGTATGGCGCGCGTGCTGGCCAAGGCTGAGTAATTCTCACGCTTGATCCCCCTCCCTTTGGGAGGGTTTTTTATTACGTTGATTTTCTGCTCTCATTCGACAAGCCGAATGGAACCTATACGTTCGAACTTATACCTTTTGTTTAAAAAATATCGGGCGGGATTGCGTACTCATGACAGAATTGTGAATTTCTTGCAGAAAAACTTGATTTTGCCAGGGCAGTGGTGTATCATATGAACTGTATCATGAGGGTACAGGGGCTTGATGTATAGCCGTCTGTATTCCGAAAATGTGGGATCGCCGGACACGGCGCCCATTGTATTGAAGGAAAGAGGTAGCGTGCAACATGGCTAAGATTGATCTGACCAAGTACGGCATCACCGACGCGACTGAAATCGTCTACAATCCGTCCTATGAGATGCTCTTCGAAGAGGAGACCAAGCCGGAGCTGGAAGGCTACGATAAGGGCCAGAAGACCGAGCTGGACACCGTGAACGTCATGACCGGCATCTACACCGGCCGTTCCCCCAAGGACAAGTTCATCGTGATGGACGAGAACTCCAAGGACACCGTTTGGTGGACCTCCGATGCGTTCAAGAACGACAACCATCCGATGAGCCAGGAGACCTGGGCGGCTGTGAAGGAACTGGCCATCAAGCAGCTGACCGGCAAGCGCCTGTTCGTCGTGGATGCCTTCTGCGGCGCGAACAAGGACACCCGCATGGCCATCCGCTTCATCGTGGAGGTCGCCTGGCAGGCGCACTTCGTGAAGAACATGTTCATCGTTCCGACCGAGGAAGAGCTGGCGAACTTTGAGCCGGACTTCGTTGTCTACAACGCGTCCAAGGCGAAGGTGGAGAACTACAAGGAGCTGGGCCTCAATTCCGAGACCTGCGTGGCCTTCAACATCACCTCCCGCGAACAGGTCATCCTGAATACCTGGTACGGCGGCGAGATGAAGAAGGGCATGTTCTCCATGATGAACTACTACCTGCCGCTCAAGGGCATTGCCTCCATGCACTGCTCCGCCAACACCGACATGAACGGCGAGAACACCGCGCTGTTCTTCGGCCTGTCCGGCACCGGCAAGACCACCCTCTCCACCGATCCGAAGCGCCTGCTGATTGGCGATGACGAGCACGGCTGGGACGACAACGGCGTCTTCAACTTCGAGGGCGGCTGCTATGCGAAGGTCATCGGCCTTGACAAGGAGTCTGAGCCGGACATCTACAACGCCATCAAGCGCAACGCGCTGCTGGAGAACGTGACCGTGGACGCCGAGGGCAAGATTGACTTCGACGACAAGTCCGTCACCGAGAACACCCGCGTGTCCTACCCGATCAGCCACATCAACAACATCGTTCGCCCGATCTCTGCGGCCCCCGCTGCGAAGAACGTCATCTTCCTGTCCGCGGATGCCTTCGGCGTGCTGCCGCCGGTCTCCATCCTGACCCCGGAGCAGGCGAAGTACTACTTCCTGTCCGGCTTCACCGCGAAGCTGGCCGGCACCGAGCGCGGCATCACCGAGCCGACCCCGACCTTCTCCGCCTGCTTCGGCCAGGCCTTCCTGGAGCTGCATCCGACCAAGTACGGCGAGGAGCTCGTCAAGAAGATGGAAGCCAACGGCGCGAAGGCCTACCTGGTCAACACCGGCTGGAACGGCACCGGCAAGCGCATCACCATCAAGGATACCCGCGGCATCATCGACGCGATCCTGAGCGGCGATATCCTCAAGGCCGAGACCAAGACCATCCCGATGTTCAACCTCGAGGTTCCGACCTCTCTGCCGTGCGTCAATCCGGCGATCCTCGACCCGCGCGACACCTACGCCGATGCCTCCGAGTGGGAGACCAAGGCGAAGGATCTGGCTGGCCGCTTCATAAAGAACTTCGTGAAGTATACCGGCAATGACGAGGGCAAGTCCCTGGTCGCAGCCGGCCCGCAGCTGTAATTGTAAATCCTCAAGGAGACCCGGCAGAGCGATCTGCCGGGTCTTTTTGTGCAGTCCGGATCGGCGATGCGGCTTTCTTCTGTTTCTTTGCCTCAGCGCATTGCCAGCGGGGGAAGAAATGTGCTATAATGCTTTCAGTTACGATTATCCGCTCAGGTTTCGTGCGGATGGAGTACATTTTGATTGGAGGAATTCTTATGCCGATGCAGATGGGTTTCCGTTGGTACGGCGAGGGCAATGACAAGATCAGCCTTTCCGATATCAAGCAGATTCCCGGCGTGACCAGCATCGTGTGGGCGCTTCACAACAAGATGCCCGGCGAAATCTGGACCGTCGAAGAAATCGCCGAGGTGCAGAAGCAGCTGGAGCCGTACGGCTTCAACATGGATGTTGTCGAGTCGGTCAACGTGCATGATGACATCAAGATTGGTCTGCCGACCCGCGATATGTACATCGAGAACTATAAGCAGTGCATCCGCAACCTGTCCAAGTTTGGCGTCAAGGTGATCTGCTACAACTTCATGCCGGTCTTCGACTGGACCCGCTCCAACCTCTTCCACGAGGTCGGCGACGGATCCACTGCGCTCTTCTACGAGAAGAACATGATCCAGGATGACTACAACGCCATGGCGAAGTACATCATGGATTTCACCGAGAAGTACAACATGACCTTCCCGGGCTGGGAGCCTGAGCGCATGGCAAAGCTGGATGAGCTGTTCAAGGCCTATGCCGATGTCGATCATGAGAAGCTCTGGGCGAACCTGAAGTACTTCCTTGAGGCGATCATGCCGACCTGTGAGGAGTGCGACATCAAAATGGCCATCCATATGGATGATCCGCCGTGGGACATCTTCGGTCTGCCGCGTCTGCTGATCAACGAGGCGAACATCGACCGCTTCCTCAAGATGGTTGACAACCCGTACAACTGCCTGACGCTGTGCTCCGGTTCTCTGAACGCGAATCCGGAGAACAATGTGGCTGACATCGTCCGAAAGCACTGCGACCGCATCGCGTTTGCACACATCCGCAACGTCAAGCACTTCGAGAACGGTGACTTCTCCGAGGCCAGCCACCGCGACTGCGACGGCGATACCGGCATTCTGGATATCCTCAAGGCTTATCACGACTGCGGCTACGAGGGCTACATCCGTCCGGACCACGGCCGCCAGCTGTGGGGCGAGGGCCCGGGCAACTGCCGTCCGGGCTACGGCCTGTATGACCGCGCGCTGGGCATTATGTATATGTGGGGCGTGTGGGACATGCTCGACAAGCTCGAGGGCAAGTAAGCGGCTTTCGAAACAATCCTGATATGAGAAAGACCATCGGTGTAAAACCGATGGTCTTTTGCTGCATTGCTTCGTGTCAGATGACGAACTGCTCCATGTAGCGCTTGGAGAGACGCAGGGAATCGAGCACCTTCTCGCGGCTGCCCTCGAACGCGCGGTCTTCGACCTCGATGCAGGTATAGCCGTCGTAGCCGATGTCGGTGAGGGCGGAGACGTACTTGCCCCAGTCAACGTCGCCCAGACCCGGCAGCTTCGGGCTCATGAAGTCGAGCGGATAGGCCATGATGCCGACCTCGCGCAGCTTGTCCGGGTAGAGCTTGATGTCCTTGTAGTGGACATGGAAGATCTTGTCCTTGAACTCGTATAGCGGGCGGATGTAATCGATCATCTGCCAGACGAAGTGGGACGGATCGTAGTTGATGCCCAGGTTCGGGGAGGGGAGAATCTCAAACACTCTGCGCCAGATGGCGGGGGTGGTCATGAGGTTCTGCCCGCCGGGCCACTGGTCGCGGCCAAAGAGCATCGGACAGTTTTCGATGGCGATTCTGACGCCCTTCTCCTCGGCGAGTGCGAGGATCGGCGGCCAGATTTCCTTCACCAGCTCGAGGTTCTCCTCGACGGACTTGGTCTGGTCGCGGCCGATGAACGTAGTGACCATGTTCACGCCGAGCTTCGCGCTGGCGCAGATGACCTTCCTGAGATGCGCCACGGCGGCATCGCGCTTTTCCAGGTTGCCGTCCATCGTGTTGGGATAGAAGGCCAGAGAGGAGATCTCCACATTCTTCTTCGCGCAATAATCATTGATGTAGGCGGCTTTCTCGTCGGTGAGCTCGTCGACGTTGATGTGGCTCACGCCCGCATAGCGACGCTCCGCCTTGCCGCAGGGCCAACAGGCCACCTCCACGCAGGCGTAGCCCATTTCGCTGGCGGTGTCGATCATCTCCTCGAACGTCCAGCCATCCAGAATTGCGCTGACAAAACCGAGTTTCATGTTCATTCCTCCTTGTGGATACGATCATCAGCAGGCACACTGCCTGCAAAATTACACAGATTCGCGCAGCACCAGCTCGGTCTTGAGCAGGAACTGCTTGGGTTCGCCGGACGCAGCGCTGACCATGCGCTCGGCGAGCACCTCCATGGCCATATAGCCAAGCTGGAAGCGGGGAAGATTGACGCTCGTGACGCTGGGGTGGTGCATCTGCGAGATATAGGTGTTATCAAAGCTGATCAGCGCCAGATCCTGCGGGATGGAAAGCCCGGCCATCACGGCGGCCTTGACCACGGCGGCGGCGTACATGTCGCTGGCGGCGAGGATTGCGTCTGGGCGCTCCTTGGCCAGCAGCATCTGCTGCGCAACGGCCATGGAGCTGTCAAAGCCCATCTCCGTGACATTGGCTTCCAGCAGCGGATCGACGGAATGGCCGGCCTGACGCAGCGCTTCTTCATAGCCCTGGCGGCGATGGCGTGCGTATTTGTACTTTTCCGGGCCATTGATGAGCGCGATGCGCCTTCGCCCGGCGCGCAGCAGCGTCTCGGTTGCGCTGCGCGCGGCGGAGATATCGTCAACGCCCACGTACGGCAGCGGGCTGTCCTCGTTGTATTCTGCGCACTGCACCAGCGGAGCGAGCTGGTTGAGCTCATCGAGCACGGCACACTGCGAAACGGGGGAAAGCAGAACGAGGCCGCATGCATTGGTCGTGCGCAGCAGCGATGCCAGCCGGGCGGCATGGCGCTCGACATTGCCCTCCGGATAGAGCAGCACGTCGAGACTGTGCGATTTGGCCGAGGTCTGCAGGCCGAGAATGATCTCGGCATAAAAGGGGTTGGACAGATTGGGCAGCACGGCGATGACCAGCTGATTGACGCGCCCGGCGGCGGGCAGGTCCCGCGGATAGCCCAGCGCATCCATGGCCTCGTTGACCTTCTGCGCAGTGGAGAGGCGCACGGCGGCGCTGTCATTGATCACGCGGGAGACGGTAGCGATGGATACGCCCGCCTCGCGCGCGACGTCCTTGATGGTCGGTTCGGAGCCCTTTTTCTTCATCGCCGCCCCCGCCTTTCCGTTACGATGAATCCATTATAGCATCAATGGATCGGACATGTAAATCATGTCAAGCATATAATGACAAATTTTCATGCCGACAGCTGCAAAACAGAGGATTCAGAGCAAATCAAACGGGAAAAAGCAGGCGAGGCAAGCAATGTAAACTTATGAAAACGAATCATACGAATTGACAAAGCGAAGGCGGCATGCTATCATACGATTAGCGTAAGTGAACAAACATCGTACAGTTCCTCTGTGAATTTATTCTGTAATCCGTTGGCGGCGTTTCGGTTTTCGGTCGGATCGTTTTCATGGGATGCAGAACACTTCAAGGGGCGGCGGTTTGTTTGCTGCAGGGCCGTTCCGGGGCGGATACCGGAAGATCAACAACTTTTTTAAGGAGGAAACTGTTGTGAAGAAGATTCTGGCTATCGTTGTGGCGCTCGTGCTTTGCCTGGGCATGATCCCGTTTGCGCAGGCTGAGGCTGTGAAGGTCGGCGTGCTCGTGCCTGCTGTGACGCACGGCTGGGTCGGCGGCATCACCTACAACGCTGAGCAGTACTGCAAGGAGCTTGAGGCTGCGGGCACCATCGAGTACAAGCTCTACACCAGCTCCAATGCCGAAGAGATGACCACGCAGATCGACGAAGCGGTGCTCTGGGGTGCGCAGGCGCTGGTCATCGCGCCGCAGTGGACCGGCATGGAAGTCGCCGCGCAGGCCGCGATTGACGCGGGCATCACCGTCGTGGCGTTCGACATGGACATCCCGGCCGAGGGCATCTACAAGGTCACCGGCGACAACGAGTCCATGGGCGTTGCCGGCGCGAAGTACATCGTTGAGAAGATCGGCACCGAAGGCACCGTCGTGGCGCTGCCGGTTCCGACCTCCGGTTCCGTCTCTGAGCTGCGCATGAAGGGCTTCACCGAGACCATGGCCCAGATCGCCCCGAACGTTCAGATCATCGAGTACGCCACCAAGTTCACCCGTGAGGATGGCCTGAAGGATATGGCGGACATCCTGACTGCCAACGCGAAGATCGATGCCGTCTTCTCTCTGGACGACGAGACCTCCATCGGCGCGCTGCAGGCGATCGACGACGCTGGCCGTACCGAGATCAAGGCGATCACCGGCGGCGGCGGATGCCAGGAGTACTTCGGCATCATCAAGGAGAAGGCTGACCAGATCGGCGCCTGCTCCGCGCTGTACAGCCCGCTGATGATCAAGGACTGCATGGACGTGGCCATCGCTGTTGTCGGCGGCGAGACCGTGGAAGCCGTCAAGGTCATCCCGTCCCAGATCGTGTCTGCGGAGAATGTTGACGAGTACCTCGACCCGGCCAACACCATCTACTAATTCCTAAATGCCAAAAGGGCCGTGGCTTTGCCATGGCCCTTTCTTTCTAGGGGAATATGATACTAATTCTTGTTAAAATGGCCTAATCCGCGCACTGTCTTTTCCGCTCTGACTTTGCCTTGTTCCGTTCAACGTACCGTGAGTAACGCCTCACTTCACTCGGCTTCTTCAGAGCGAAAAAACTGATACACTCTATTAGGCATTTTAACTGCGGATTAGTATGAAACCAACCGTGAATCACTTCACAGAACGGATGTGAACGCATGAATCTGACCATGAAAGGGATCGTCAAGTCCTTTGGCGCGAACGATGTACTCAAGAGCGTAGACTTCCACCTGAACGAGGGAGAAATCTGCGCACTGCTGGGCGAGAACGGCGCGGGCAAATCGACACTGATGAATATCCTGGGCGGCGTGCTGCCCGCGGACAAGGGCACCATTGCGCTGGACGGCAAGCCGGTCGTCTTTGCCAATCCCGCCCAATCGCTGAACGCGGGCATCGCGTTCATCCACCAGGAGCTGAACCTGATCAACGACCTCCCCGTGTATGAAAACATGTTCATCGGACGCGAGCTGAAAAAGAAGAGCGGGTTCCTTGATCACGCGGCGATGTACCAGAAGACGAAGGCGCTCTTTGAAAAGATGGAGATCGATATCGACCCCGGCGCGATGGTCTCCACGCTGGATGCCTCCTTCAAACAGATTGTCGAAATTGCACGCGCGCTGATGATGAAGGCCTCAATCATCATCATGGATGAGCCGACGACGTCGCTCACCGATCCGGAGATCGAGCGCGTTTTTGATATGCTGCGCACGCTCAGAGAACAGAAGGTCGGCGTGGTCTTTATCTCGCACAAGCTGCGTGAGGTGATGGAGATCTGCGATCGCTACACCGTGCTGCGCGACGGCGTGATGGTGGCCGACGGCTATGTGAAGGATACGAGCATTGCGGCCATTGCACGCGACATGGTAGGCCATGAGGTGCGCACCGGCGCGAAGCAGAGCAGTGCGGCGCTGGGCGACGAAGTGCTGCGCCTCGAGAAGCTGACGCAGGAGCCGTATTTCCGCGATGTGAGCCTGACCGTCCGGGCGGGCGAGGTGCTCGGTGTGACGGGTCTGTTGGGCGATGGGCGCAGTGAGCTGTTCCGCACGGTGTTCGGCGCGCAGGGAAAGTATCAGGGCCGGATATTCATGCACGGCAAGAGCGTGACGATCACCTCCACGCAGCAGGCGCTCGGCCTGGGCATTGGCTATCTGCCGCGCAACCGCAAGGAAAACGGCATCATCAAGGACATGGACATTCTGGAAAACGGTTCCATCGTCACGCTGCCCAGGCTGACGCGGCACGGCATCATCCAAACCAAAGCGCAGCGCGAACAGTTTGACAAGCAGCGCCGTGAGCTGCGCATCAAGATGGGCAAGGAGACGGACAGCATCACGAGCCTTTCCGGCGGCAACCAGCAGAAGGTGGTGCTGGCCAAGTGGCTCAGCGCTAACCCCAGCCTGCTGATTCTCGATAACCCAACACAGGGCGTGGACGTCGGCGCGAAGGAGGAGATCTACGAGATCATCCTCAGGCTTGCGGCCCAGGGCGTGGCGGTCGTTGTGCTATGCAGCGAGGCGCAGGAGATCATCCGGCTCTGTGACCGCGCGCTGGTGATGTACCATGGCACGGTTCGCGCACAGGTTGCGGGCGAGACCATGAACGAGCATGAGATGATGCGCTTGGCAACCGGCGGCTAAGAAAGTGGAGAGGAGCAAATCACCATGACACAGCGAACAAACGAGAAAAAGCAAACGATTCTGCATAAAGCGGTTGTGCAGTGGAAGACCAATCCGATCTTCTCCACCGCGTGCGTGCTGGTGCTGATGATCATCCTTCAGACGATTGCGCTGGGCTTCGATTTTGAGAGCATTGGCGCGTGGTTCTCCCACTGGTCCCGCAACTGGATCAACATCCTGCGCAACAACGCCAGCGTCGGTATCGTCGCGCTGGGCATGACGTTTGTCATCATTTCCGGCGGCATTGATCTGGCGGTCGGTTCCACGCTGGTCGCCGTCGGTGCAGTGCTGATGGTCTGCGTGAACAGCTATCCGACAGGCCTGCTGACGGGCGTGGGGATCACTGGCGTGCCGGCGTTCATCATCGGCATCGCCGCCTGCATCCTGATGGGCTGCCTGCTGGGCGGCGTGTCCGGCTTTCTGATCGCCCGGCAGAAGCTGCCGGCGTTCATCGCGACGCTGGGCATGATGAAGATCTGCCGCAGCGTGACGCAGCAGGTCATGCAGACCGCGAGCGTCAAGGTGCCTACGCAGTTCCTGGCGATTGCCAATACGAAGATCGGCGGTCAGGTCATCCTGCCGATCATCTACTGGCTGGTGCTGGCGGTGCTGCTGCACATCATCTCCAGGAAGACGACCTTTGGCCGTCATGTGTACGCCATCGGCTCCAACGAGCGCACGGCGCGCCTCTCCGGCATCAACGTGGAGAAGGTGACGGCGCTGGTATACGTCCTCTCCGGCATCATGGTCTCCATCGCTGCGATCATCCAGGTGGCGCGCATCGGCTCCATGGACTATGCCAATGCGGGCAGCGGCTATGAGATGGACGCCATCGCGGCGGTTGTCGTCGGCGGCACGAGCATGGCAGGCGGCAAGGGCTCGATCCTGGGCACCGTGCTGGGCATGCTGATCATCGCCGTGATGAACAACCTGCTCAACCTGATGGGCGTTCCGCCGTTCCTGCGCGAGGCATTCAAGGGCTTCATCGTCATCGCGGCTGTGCTGCTGCAGAAGAAGGAAAAGAACAGCTAAGGATCAGCTGAAAGCGCAAAGCGAAGAAGAGGTCTGCGGGAGGAATCCCTCAACATACGCAACCGCTTGGGGAGCGCGTGGGCGTCGGCCCGGGCAACTGTAAGAAAAGGAGATGTTGAATATGATGAAAGTCGGTTTGATCGGCTGCGGCAAGATCGGTCAGGTTCGCCACCTGCCTGAGTATGCGGCCAACCCGAATTGTGAAATTTCGGCGCTGTACGACATCAATCTGGAGCGTGCGCAGGCGCTGGCCGAGCAGTACGGCGCGACGGCATATCCGTCCGTCGAGGCGCTGCTGGCCTCCGATGTGGAGGCGGTGAGCGTCTGCTCCTCCAACACCAGCCACGCGGAGATCGCCATTGCGGCACTCAAGGCGGGCAAGCACGTGCTGTGCGAAAAGCCGATGGCCACAACGCTGGAGGACTGCGAGGCTATGGTTGCGGCGGCGAAGGCGGCGGGCAAGCGCCTGATGATTGGCCAGAATCAGCGACTGGCCGGCGCGCACAGGAAGGCGAAGGAGCTGATCGATGCGGGCGCGATCGGCAAGGTGCTCACGTTCAAGACTGCGTTCTGCCACGGCGGTCCCGAGACGTGGAGTGTCGATCCGGGGCTGGGTACCTGGTTCTTTGACAAGAAGCGCGCCGCGATGGGCGCGATGGCCGATCTGGGCGTGCACAAGACCGACCTCATCCAGTACCTGACCGGACAGAAGATCGTCGAGGTCAGCGCGAAGCTGAGCGTGCTGGACAAGAAGTTTGCCGACGGCACCCCGATCACCGTGGACGACAACGCCTTCTGCATCTACAGGATGGACGGCGGTGCGATGGGCACCATGACCGTCTCCTGGACGAACTACGGCGCGGAGGACAACTCCACCGTGATCTGGGGCACCGAGGGCGTGCTGCACATCTATGATCATCCGGAGCACACGCTCGTGCTGGAGAAGAAGGGCGGCGAGGTCGAGTATTTCGACGTCGATCAGATCCAGACCAACGACAACCAGACGGCGTCCGGCGTGATCGACATGTTCATCGAGGCCATCCTTGACGAGAACGCGCCGTACATCACCGGCGAGAGCGCGCTGACGGCGATGCGCGCTGTGTTTGCCGCTATCGAGTCCTCCGAGAAGGGCTGCGCCGTCAAGGTGGGCAACTGAGCCTGCTGCTTTGATGCAGAGTAAAGAGAGGAGCCACGCTCATGAGTAGAATCGTTGCGGTCAATTCCAACTGCTACCACGGCTTTTCCATCGAAGAGGCGATTGAGGGCATCGCGGCGGCTGGCTTTCACTACATCGAGCTGACGGCGACCAAGGGATGGACGGAGCACGTGTTCCCGGATCAGAGCTTTGAGCGCCTGCTCGCCGTGAAGGACATGCTCGACCGCTATGGGCTCAAGCCCTTTTCCATGAGCGGCCACTGCAACCTGATGGATACCGAGCGCATCGGCGACTTCATCAAGAACATCCGTCTGGCGGCGTTCTTCGGCTGCGACTACATCGTCAGCTCCATCGGCGAGGCGCACCTCAAGGACAACGCCGTGGCGGACAACGCAACCGTGGCCGGCCACATCGCGGCGCTGGTGCCGTACCTGAAACAGTATGGCCTTACGCTCGTGCTGGAGACGCACGGCAGGGAGCACGGCACCGGCAAGGTGCTCGCCGAGATCGTAAAGCTCGTGGGCAGCGAGCGCGTCAGGATCAACTACGACACGGCAAACGTGATCTTCTATGGCCGCGTTGATCCGTGCGAGGATCTCAAAGTCTGCATCGGCGATGTGGCGTATGTCCATCTCAAGGACAAGGCAGGCGCGGATGACGTGTGGGACTTCCCGGCGGTCGGCAAGGGCCGCGTGGACTTCCCGAGGTTCTTTGCGGAGCTTGAGGAGGCGGGCAATGCAAGCCCGCTGAGCATCGAGATTGAGTTCACGGCGAAGGGCCCTGGGAATCTTGACGAAGTCAATCAGGCTGTGAAGGACAGCGCAGCCTATCTGATTGCGCAGGGCTTTGCGCTGTAAGGAGGGCGAGTTATGAATATCCTGCTCGTTGGCCTGGGCGGCATGGGTACCTGCCACTACATGAACTATCAGCACATGGAGGACGCGAAGGTTGCCGCGTGTGTGGGCAAATCTGACAGCGACAGGACAGCGGCTGACGCATGGGGTCTGCCGATCTATGCATCCATTGCACAGGCCTGCGCGGCTGAAGCGATCGACGTGATCGACATCTGCGCGCCGACCTACCTGCACAAGCCGCTCGTGCTGGAGGCGGCGATGCAGAAGAAGCACATCATCTGCGAAAAGCCCGTCGCCCTGAACCTCGCGGACGCCAAGGCGATGTATGCAGCTGCCGAGGAGAACGGCGTGCAGCTGTATATCGCGCAGGTGCTGCAGTTTACGCGCGAGGTCGAGACGCTACGCGAGGTGGTCAGGACTGAGCGGTACGGCAAGCCGCTGGACGGCTGCTTTGAGCGCCTGACCGCCTGCCCGAAGTGGTCGCAGGGCGGCTGGCTGCTGGATAAGGAAAAGAGCGGCCTGCTGCCGTTTGACCTGCACATCCACGACCTCGACGTGATCGTCAGCCTGTTCGGCAAGCCGGACCACGTGAGCTTCACCGAATGCGCGGGCCCGGACAGGGCGTATGCCGAGCAATACCGCTTCCTGTACGCCTACAACAGTGGCATGAACGTCTGCGCGGAGGCTGCCTGGTTCAATGCGGCGATTCCGTTTACCGCGCGCTGGCGCGTGTACTTTGAGCGCGGCATGCTGATCTGCGACGCAAGCGGCGTCACCGGCTATGCTGCCGACGGCGAGGTGACGAGGTTTGACGTGAGCGATCCGGTTCAGGTGGATTGCGGCATCAACCTGGGAAGAAGCGGATGGTTCCTTCGGGAGCTGACGCACCTGCTGGACTGCGCGAAGAGGGGAGAGCCGTCCGCGCTTGTGCCCAAGCAGCGGGTGCTGGATGTGGTGGAAATCCTTGAAAGAATCTGATGCGGAAATCTGACATGAAAACAAGGCGCTGCGGGGAAGACCTGCAGCGCCTTTTGCTTCATGGGATGGACGGTCATTTTGCGAAATTCCTGTTCAGCCACGGGAACGTCAGCGGCCAGATGCAGCCGGCAAATGCGATAACAAGGAAATAGCGCACCGCATGGGCCATCTCGTGGCCGCCAAAGAGCGCCAGCAGAGGCGCCTTGATGCCCGCCTTCAGGCCCAACAAGAGCACGAGGCCGGCGATCAGCTTGACGGCCTGAACGGACAGTGGTGCGCGGGTATCAAAGCGGATCACCCGGTGATCCAGTTCCCACGTCATGAACACGCCCAGGACGCAGCCGAGTAAAGTGTAGGCGTTTTTCGTGCCGTGCGCGAGGTTGTCTGCGTCGATATCGGCAGGAAAGGGAAAGAGATACACGAACGCGAGATACGCGAAGGAGAGCAGCACCATGCCGAAGAGCAGCGGACGCATACGCCGGGGATCATCACAGGAGTTTTGCAGAAGAGGATAAAGCCCAAAGACCAGCGCCAGCGCGAGAAGGGCCGAAACGCCGACGTCCCAAGGCGTGTGCACGCCCAAATACATGCGCGAGAGCGGAACCAGCACGCACAACGCGATGCAGGGGATGCGGACCGCGCGGCGGTGCGTCCATCGGGCGATGGCACCGTATACGCCGATGCTTGTCTGCGTGTGGCCGCTTGGGAAGGAATAGCCCGTCGCTTCGGCACGCGCGCTTTCCACGATGGTGAAGTCCGGATTGCGTACCCAGGGACGCGGAACGCGGAACAGCAGCTTGAGCCATTGATTGAGCACCGTGCCCAGAAGCCCCACGCAGAGGAGGTAATAGCCTTCCTTTTTGTTCACACACCAGAAAAGCAGCAGGCCGAAGGCAATAAACAGCGTTTCCTCGCCAAAGTGCGTGATCAGAGAAAAGAAGACATCGAGCGCCGGCATGCGGATGCTCTCGAAAAAAAACAGAAGGGACATGACATTTCTCCTTTGCTATGGGGATCAATACTGACCATACTATCATAGCATTTTGTAAAGAAATTGTCAATTCTGCGTAAAATCGGCTTGACAGCATTGTGGCAATGCGCGTACAATAAGCATAACCGAACGGGCTGCTTTGTGATCGACAGGAAAGCACCCAGAAAAAAGGAGGAACCTCATCATGAAAAAGTTCTTTGCGCTGATGCTCGCGCTGATGTTGCTGGTGACCGCTTCTGCGGCGCTGGCGGACGGAAGCCTCGTCGTCTATTCTCCGCATGACGCGGATCCGCTGAATGCCGGCGTGGCGATGTTCCAGGCTGCGTATCCGGACATCGATGTGCAGGTCATCGCAGCCGGCACCGGCGAGCTGTGCCAGCGCATCGTGGCTGAGAGCGAGAATCCGCAGGGCGACGTCCTCTGGGGCGGCGGCGCGGACACCCTGGCCGGCTATGTGGACTACTTTGACGCGTATGTCTGCGCGAACGACGATGTGATCGGCGAAGCCTACAAGGACGCGGATGACATGTGGATCGGCGAGTCCCCGCTGCCCATGGTCATCATCTACAACAAGAACCTCATCGCTGAGGAAGACGTGCCCAAGACCTGGGACGACCTGTGCAACGAGTCCCTCAAGGGCAAGATCGCGTACGCTTCCCCGGCGAAGTCCGGCTCCGCGTACACCCAGCTGTGCACCATGCTCTTCTCCAAGGACACCATCGACGAGGGCTGGGAGCTGGTCTTCAACTTCATCAAGAACCTGGACGGCAAGGTGCAGGATTCCTCCGGCAACTGCCACAAGCTCGTCGCCTCCGGTGAGTACGCCATCGGCGTGACCATCGAGAAGTCCGCGGTGCTCTACAACGACAACCCGGACATCGGCTACATCTACCCGGCGAAGAACTCCGCGGTGCCGGACGGCGTGGCGCTTGTGAAGAACTGCCCGAATCCGGACAACGCCAAGCTGTTCATCGACTTCGTTACCGGCCTTGAGTGCCAGACCGCGCAGAACGCCGACTGGGCCCGCCGCCCGGTCCGCAGCGACCTGACCCCGGTTGGCCTGGTTGGCCTGGATACCCTCGACCTGGGCAACTACGACTTTGCGTACGCCGCCAAGAACAAGGCCGAGATCGTTGAGAAGTGGAACGACCTGACCATCGAAGCCGAGGAGTAATCTGTATTGCGAAGGATGGGGGGACACTCGGTGTCCCCCTTCTTTTGATGTATGGTCAACCGGCGGCACGACCGCCCTATGGAGAGAGGTACTGAAATGAGCAACGAAGTCATCATCAAAAATGCTGTCAAGCGCTACGGCGATTTTACCGCGCTGCACGGCGTGTCCCTGAACATCGAGAAGGGCGAGTTCTTCACCCTGCTGGGACCGTCCGGCTGCGGCAAGACCACGCTGCTGCGCATGATCGCCGGCTTTAACTCCATCGAGGGCGGCGATTTCTACTTTGGCGAAAACCGGATCAACGACGTGCCTGCGCACAAGCGCGACATCGGTATGGTCTTCCAGAATTACGCGATTTTCCCGCACCTGACCGTCGAGGAGAATGTGGCCTACGGCCTCAAGGCGCGCAAGGTGGACAAGAAGGAGATCGACCGCCGCGTGAAGGAGGCGCTGGAGCTGGTGCAGATTGCGCCGCTGGCTTCGCGTAAGCCCAGCGAGCTCTCCGGCGGCCAGCAGCAGCGCGTCGCGCTGGCCCGTGCATTCGTCATCGAGCCGAGCGTGCTGCTGATGGATGAGCCGCTGTCCAACCTGGATGCCAAGCTGCGCGTGCAGATGCGCTCCATCATCAAGAAGCTCCAGCGCCGTCTGGGCATCACCACCATCTATGTCACGCACGATCAGGAGGAGGCGCTGGCGATCTCCGACCGCATCGCCGTCATGAATCAGGGCAAGGTCATGCAGGTCGGCACGCCGAGTGAAATCTATGCCAAGCCGGAGAACCCGTTCGTCGCGGGCTTCATCGGTGTGAGCAACTTCCTCAATTGCGACGTGGTGAGCTGCGAAAACGGCGTGGCGAAGGTCTCCATCAAGGGCGAATTGGACATCGATGTGCCGGTCAGAAAGGCATACACCGGCAAGGCGCAGCTTTCCGCGCGGCCGGAGCAGCTCTTCTTCTCCGAGACGGGCATGCCGGGCAAGGTGATGTTCTCCACGTTCCTGGGCGACTTCATCGAGTACGAGGTGGAGCTCGACGATGGACAGATGCTCATCATCAACGAGTACACCAAGGACACCGCCAAGGTGCACGAGGTGGGCGAGAAGGTGTTCATCAGCTTTGACGCCACGCGCATCAGCCTCTATAACGAGGCCGAGGAGGTGCTTTCCAAGTGACGGATCGCCCGCGCCGGAAGATCAAGCTCGACTTCTGGTTTTTCGTCAAGGCCAGCGTGATTCTGGCGCTGTGTCTGTTCATCGTCTATCCGTTTTACACCATCCTGACCAAGAGCGTTTTTTCCAGCAAGGTGGAGGGCATCACGCTGTACAACTTCCAGCGCTTCTTCACCAAGAAGTATTACTACCGCACGCTGCTGCGCTCGCTGGTCATCTGCTCGTTTACGACGCTGTTTGCCTGTATCATCGGCGTGTTCATCGCGTATGTCATGACGCGCTACAATGTGCTGGGCAAGAACGTCCTGCATGTGTTCATCATCCTGTCGCTGATGAGCCCGCCGTTCATCGGCGCGTATTCCTGGATCGTGCTGCTGGGCCGCAACGGCCTGATCACGCAGGCGCTCACGGCCATCGGATTGCCTGCGCCTACAATCTACGGGCGAAACGGCATCATCTTCGTGTTCACGCTGCACCTGTTCCCGTATGTGTATCTGTACACCTCCGGCGCGATGAACAGCATTGATTCCTCTCTGGAGGAGGCCGCAGAGAACCTGGGCATGAACAAGCTCAAGCGCATCATGACCATCACACTGCCGGTCGTGCTGCCGTCGATCCTCGCGGGCTGCATCATGGTGTTTATGACCTGTCTGGCGGACTTTGGCACGCCGATGCTGCTGGGCGAGGGCTACACCGTGCTGCCCGTGCTCGTGTACAATGAGTACATGTCCGAGAGCGCGACGGACCCGTATATGGCTTCCGCGCTGTCGGTGGTCATCGTGGCCTGCTCGATGGTCATGCTGGCGCTGCAGAAGCTGGTGGTGGAGAAGAAGAACTACACCATGAGCACGCTGCGCCCACCGCAGGAGACAAAGCTGCACGGCGTGAAGCGCTTCCTGGCGTCCTTCCCGGTGTATCTGGTCATCTTCTTTGCGCTGCTGCCGCAGATTGTGGTGGTGTGCCAATCGTTCGTGGAGCGCAGCTTCTCGGGCGTCGTGCAGGGCATCAACCTCAATAACTACCGCGCGATTCTCAAGCGCCTGGGCCAGAACATCTTCAACACCTATGCGTTCTCGCTGGCGGCGATCGTGTTCATCGTCATCCTGGGCATCCTGATCTCCTACGTCTTGGTACGCAAGAAGGGCAAGGCAGCGACGGTCATCGATACGCTCATCATGTTCCCGTACGTGATTCCGGGCTCCGTTTTGGGCATCGGCCTCATCGTGGCGTTCAACCGCAAGCCGCTGATTCTGGTGGGCACGGCTGCGATCATGATCATCTCCTACGTCGTACGCAAGCTGCCCTACACGGTGCGCTCCGGCAGCGCGTTCCTGTACCAGATGGATCCGTCGGTGGAGGAGGCGTCCATCAACCTGGGCGTATCCCCGATGAAGACGTTCTTCACGATGACGGCGCGCATGATGCTGCCTGGCATCATGTCCGGCGCGGTGCTTAGCTGGATCACCTGCATCAACGAGCTGTCCAGCTCCATCATGCTCTATTCGGGCAAGACCTCGACCATCGCCGTTGCGATCTATCAGGAGGTCGTCCGCATGAGCGACGGCACCGCTGCGGCGCTGGCGACAATCCTCTCGGTGACGACGGTCATCTCGATGCTGATCGTGTTCAGGGCGACAAAGGGAAAAGTAAAAATCGTCTAAGACAGCATAGCCTCTCCGGTCTTTCGGAGAGGCTTTTCTGAATATAACAATCATGCGGTGCGTCTTGTCTGATGCTGGTTCTTGCCAAGAGGATGAATCAACGCACCGCCTTTTCCGTCCGATTTTTGCCTCGTGCATTCAGCGTACATTCGGTACATTGAACGCAGCGAGGCTTCGTCAGAGCAAAATCTGATGCTCTTTGTGAGCAATCTTTCTGCGAATGAGTATGATGCGGTTATTCGCGAATGCATTTGATCTTCCTGACCGCTGCCTCATCCGGCGTGACGTACAGCGTGCGCTGGTGTGTGTAGATGACGAAGCCTGCGGGCGTACCGCCTGGCTTTTTGATGTAGCGGCGCAGTGTCGCGTCGATGGGCACCTGCGCAGAGCGCACGCCCTTGGAGTAATACGCCGCCAGCATCGCGGCTTCCTGAATCGTCGTCTCCGGCACATCGGCGGAATGCACCAGCACGTGCGAGCCGGGCATCTTCTGCGCGTGCAGCCAGAGCTCATCGCCCTTGGCGCTCATGGTCAGGCGTTCGTTCTGCAGGGCATTTTTGCCGACCTCGATCTCAATGCCGTCGCTGGAGCGGAATTTCATCGGCTGGGACGGTGCTTCCTTGCGCGGCTTCACTCGGGATACCGTGTGGCGCACATGGCCGGATTTTTCCAGCATGCTTCGCAGCTCGGCAAGGCCCGCAGCGTCCGTGCACTTGCGCAGATCGTCCTCCATCTGTTCCAGATACGCAAGCTCCTGCTCGGTCCTGGCCTTCTGCTCGGCGGCCAGTGTGCGCGCGCCGCGTGCCTTCTGGTAGAGCTTGAAGTAGCGCTGAGCGTTCTGTGCCGGCGAGAGGGAGACATCCATCGGGATGTCGATCATCTCGCATTCCTCAGAGTAGAAATTCTCAACATGCGCGACAGCTTCGCCCTTTTTGAGCCGGTAGAGGTTCGCCTGGATCAGTTCGCCCTTCTGGCGGTATTCCTCCATGCGCTCTGCGCTCTCGAGCGCCTCGTTCTGGATGGCGATCTTCTTTTCGCAGCGCTCGATGTGGTTTTTGAGCGTGTGCGCGAGGGAGCTGGCGCGCTGGTTCATGCGGTCGCGACGGTCGCGCTCGTAGAAGAACGCATCCAGCGCGGCGCTGGGGCCGTCATACGGCGCCGTCTTCGCCAACGGCAGATGCAGCTGGGCGAAGGGGTATACGTCCGCAGGAGAGCCGTCCTCCGCCAGATTCACCACACAAGGGCCCATCTGCGGCATCGCCTCAAGATAGGCGTGCAGCTGCGCGGCGATGCTCCCGGCGTCCAGCTCGGAGATCAGCGCGGAGCCGTCCAGACCGATGCGCGCACAGGCCTCGCGGGCAGCCTGCGGGGAGAAGCCGGCCAGGCAGGCGCCGATGGCCTTGTCAAGCTTGCCACCGGTTTCGGCAAGGCGCTGGGCAATCTCCTGAACCGTCGCTGTCTCAGGGTTTAGCTTGCCTTGCGAGGGCGGATAGGCGTAGGGCAGGCCGGGCAGCACCTGACGCACGCGGGAGATGTCGTCCCCGATGTGGCGCGCCGCATCCACGATGCGTCCGTCTCCGCCGCGCAGGATGATGTTGGAATGACGGCCCATGATCTCCACGACCAGCGTGCGCGTGACGGGATCGCCCATCTCGCTGAGCGCTTGGATTTCAATTTCAAGAATGCGGTCGCCGGCGACGCGGCGCACGGCCTGCACGCGGCCGGAGGCGAGATACTTGCGCAGCAGCATGCAGAACATCGGCGGCTCCATCGGGCCGGTCTTGGCGTGCTCGCTCAGGTGGACACGCGCGGCATTGGCGGAAGCGCTGAGCACCAGGCGATGGTTTGTGCCCTGCGCGCGGATGAGCAGGTGCACCTCGTCCCGCTCGGGCTGGATGACGCGGTCCACGCGACCGTCCTTGAGTTTTAGATCGAGCTCGCGCGCGACAAAGCCGAGCATCACGCCGTCCATGGGCATATGAAAAACCTCCTTGGAAACTGCAGAATCAGCTTCATCATTATAGCATGCCGCAAGGAGAGAAGCAAACCCAAAAGCGCGGCCGGGAATGTCATGCGCAGGGGTGCACGGGAATACACTCAAGCGGAAGAAAGGGCAAGGGGTGATGGAGGATGAAGTGGCCGAAAATGCCGGAGTTCCGATTCAGACGGGTGCATGTGGAGCGCACGCTCATTGGATGCAGCGCCGCGCTGGTGCTGCTGTTGTCTCTTCAAAGCCGGAATGTACAGCGGGAGCCCTATGAGGAGCCGCTTGAAGACATTCCGCAGGCGCAGGCAGCCGTATCCGCCTCGACGCAGGACATGCAGCAGACGGTCGTCTACTACGAGGACGGGGACGGATACCTTGTGCCCGTGCAGCGCGACGTGCTGCGCCAGGACGGCATCGCCAAGGCGACGCTTGAACTGATGGTGCAGAGCGCCAGAAATGACATGGACGCCGCGAGGTTGGGCCTTTCACCCGTGGTGCCGGAGGGAACGACGTTTGACCTGGACATTTCGGAAGGGCATGCCCGCGTGGATCTGGGGCGCGAGGTGCTCTCTGCCGCCAGTAAGCAGCAGGAGGAAAATCTGCGCACGGCTATCGTCTGGGCGCTGACTGAGTTTGACACGGTCAAGGATGTGAACTTTCTTGTGGACGGCCAGAAGCGCGACACGCTGACGCACGGCACGAACATCTCAGGCTCCTATACACGCGTCGGGCTCAATCAGGAGGAGCCGGCGGCAGAGACGTTCGCCGGGGCGAGCGAGGTGCAGATGTACTTCCCAGCGCAGGACGGTCGGCTGCTGGTGCCGGTTTCCCGCACGGTGTATTCAGACGACGATGTGGCAACAGCGGTGTTTGAGTTCCTGCGCGGGCCGAAAGCAGACAGCGGCCTGGAAACACCGCTTGACGAGGATGTGCAGCTGCTGGGCGTGAGCGTGAGCGGCGGCGTGGTGACGATCAACTTCTCCAAGGAATTCACCCGAATCGCCGAACGGAGCGACGGCGGCGTGCAGGCGATGCGTGCGCTGATGATGACCTGCACGCGCTATCCGGGCATCAAGAAGGTCAAGATCCTGGTGGACGGCGAGCCGTATCAGATGCCGGTGAGCGATGTGCCGACGTTTGCCAACGTGGCTGCGGACGTGGAGAACAGCTTTCCAGAGGTTATGCTCATCGAGTAAACGACGAAAAGGGCTGAATCTATGGATGTTCAGCCCTTTTTTTCGGCGTTTGAATATGGTATACTGGTTTAGCGCACATCCGTTTCCAGACGACGGCGGCTCTGTTTGCCTGCTGCGAAATGCTGAAGCGGTTTTCTGACGACCAGAAACCCCTGTACGGAGGAATGCTGATATGACAAATGAATTGCCGCGCCTGATCGTGGCCAGCAACAACAAAAACAAGCTCAGGGAATTTGACGCGATCCTCGGCCATCTGTACGAGATCGTCTCCATGCGCGACGCGGGCATCGACGCAGACATTGAGGAAGACGGCGTGACGTTTGAGGAGAACGCACTGATCAAGGCAAACTATGTGATGAACGCCACCGGCTGTGCTGCGATTGCGGATGACAGCGGCCTGGAGGTCGATGCACTGGGCGGCGCGCCGGGCGTGTACAGCGCGCGCTACTGCGGCCGTCACGGCGACGACGAGGCGAACAACGATCTGCTGCTGAAGAACCTCAGGGATGTGCCTGCGCCGCGTACTGGCCGCTATGTGGCGGCGATTGCGCTGGTGCGCCCGGGAAAGCCTCCGATTGTCCGCCGCGGCACCTGCGACGGCGAGATCCTGTTTGAGCGCAGGGGACAGGGAGGCTTTGGTTATGATCCGCTGTTCCAGTGCGAGACGGGCGAGACGTTTGCCGAGGTCTCCATGGAAACCAAGAACGCCATCAGCCACAGGAAGCGCGGCATTTCAGCGGTGCTGGCGGCGCTGGAGGAGGAAGAATGATGCGCGTGGGCTTGTTTTCGGACAGCCACGGGGATCATGACGCACTGGACGAGCTGCTTGAAAAGATGGGCTATGTGGACGCGGTCTGCTTTCTGGGGGATGTTGCGCGCGATGCGGAACACCTTCGGGTGCGTCTGGCTGTTATGCCGAATCAGCCGCCGCTGTACGCCGTGCGCGGCAACAACGATTACAACGAGACGTGCATGCTGCCCTGGGAGCTGCTGATCGAGCTGAATGGTCTGCGCGTGTACATGACGCACGGCCATCGGCTTTCAAGTCTGTTGGGCCTTGCCTACAAGGCACAGGAATGCGGGGCGCAGATTGCGCTCTTTGGCCATACGCACGCGGCGCTGTGCGAGACAGTGCAGGGCGTGACGCTGATCAATCCCGGCTCGGCGGGCAATTTCTGCCGCGGCGGAAGGGCGAGAGCAAGCGTGCTGGAGATTCGCAGGGGGCGCTTTCACGTGTCGAATATCCTGCTGTGAAACAGAAAACCGGGAAGAAGAGAAAAAAGTACAAAAAAGTGGGAAAAAGCGCTTGACAGAATGCGTGCATTCCTGTATAATCAATATCCGTCAGCGGGAACGCCGCAGCGCTAGAGAAGTAGAACCAAGCGCCTTTAGCTCAGTCGGATAGAGCAACGGCCTTCTAAGCCGTGGGCCAGGGGTTCGAATCCCTTAAGGCGCGCCATGTGGTGGGTATAGCTCAGTTGGTTAGAGCGCCAGATTGTGGCTCTGGAGGTCCTGGGTTCGACTCCCAGTACTCACCCCACTTTTTCGCTGCAGGATGCAGGTTCCGTTGGGGTGTCGCCAAGCGGCAAGGCACGGGACTTTGACTCCCGCATTCGCAAGGTTCGAATCCTGCCACCCCAGCCATTTGATCCATTAGCTCAGCTGGTAGAGCACCTGACTTTTAATCAGGGTGCCTGGGGTTCGAATCCCCAATGGGTCACCATTTTAGTGACTTTGCGGGTGTGGCGGAATGGCAGACGCGGCAGATTTAGGATCTGTTGCCAGAGGCGTATGAGTTCGAGTCTCTTCACCCGCACCATTTATGCGGTAGTAGCTCAGTGGTAGAGTGCCACCTTGCCAAGGTGGATGTCGCGAGTCCGAATCTCGTCTACCGCTCCACTGTGCGGGTGTAGCTCAATGGTAGAGCTCCAGCCTTCCAAGCTGGCTACGTGGGTCCGATTCCCATCACCCGCTCCATTACATGCACCATTAGCTCAGTTGGTAGAGCACCTGACTCTTAATCAGGGTGTCCCGGGTTCGAGCCCCTGATGGTGCACCAGAAACGTCTGATTTGCTTATCAAGTCAGACGTTTTTTCTTATATGGAAGAATCCTGAGCCCTCAAGCATGGGCACAGCTTGAGGACGGCTTCATATAAAGGCTGAGAGACAAATCAGCATGATACCGGCTGCATTGCTGCAAATATGTGTTAGCATGCTTGGATTCATGGCCGGCCATGCGGAAAGAACTACAAAAAAAGGCCTGCTCCTCACGAAAGGGGAGCAGGCAATCGAACCGATCAGGTATTCTCTGAAGAGTTCACCGCGTCGCGCGGCTTGGTCAGCCGCGCAACCAGCACGCTGACCTCGTAGAGCAGATACATCGGCAGGCCAAGCATGAGCTGGGAGACGATGTCCGGCGGCGTGAGAATTGCGGCGAGCACGAAGATGCCGAAGAACACGAATTTCCTGGAAGAGGTGAGCTGAGCAACGGTTACCCAGCCCATGCGGGCTGCCATAAAGATGGCAACAGGCATCTCGAATACAACGCCGAAGGGCAGAAGGAACGAGAACAGGAAGTTCACATACTTGTCGATGGAAAGCATCGGCGTTGCCAGATCCTCGCCTGCGACGAGGAAAAGATTCAGCGCAAGCTCATAGACGTAGCCATAGCAAAACACGATGCCGCCCAGGAACAGAAACAGGGCGACGAAGAACAGTGCACGGAACAGCCTGATTTCGCTCTCGTACAGCGCGGGCTTAACAAAGGACCAGACCTGATAGAAGATAAAGGGGCTGGTCGCCACGACACCGGCAATCAGCGAGATTTTGAGCTTTGTTGTGAATGCCTCGCTGACGGCGGTATAGATGATCTGCACGCCCCGGGCTTCGATCGGACTTGTGATGAACTTCATCAGCGAATCGCAGAAGAAGTAAAACACAATGACGAAGCCGACGAGAATCGCGATCAGGACCGCCATGACCAGCTTGCGAAAGGCCATCAGATGTGAAAGCAGAGGCTGCGTGTTGCCCGTAACGCCTGCGTCATGCTCGCTGATGACGTCAGACTTCTTTTTATTCATCCTTCTTCTCTGCCGGCTGAGCCTCGGCAGCAGGGGCGTCTTCCTTGACTTCCTTCTTGAACTCCTTGATGCTCTGGCCCAGCGCCTTGCCCACGCCAGCCAGCTTGTTGCCGCCAAAGAGAACAAGCGCCAGCACAACGATCAGAAGAATTTCCATAGTTCCCAGTCTCATGTTATTTACCTCCCATATTTGACTTAAAGTCCTTGAAGCTGACGTCCTTCTTGACCTCGTTCAGCTCCTTGTTGATGGTCAGCTGCGTTTTCTGCAGCTCCGGACGGATGTCCGCAGCGCGGACACTTTCATCGATTGTGCGCTCCATGCTTTTGAGCTCGCTCTCGACTTCATCAAGCCCGGATTCACGCTTGACTTCCTCAATCATATTGCGAATGTACCGGACAAAACGGCCCAGCGCTCTGGCAATCTTGGGCAGATCCTTTGGGCCGACGACCACAAACGCAATCAAGAGGATCAAAATAAGTTCGGCGAAGCCGATATTGAACATGTCCTCCTCCTCCTGGCTAGATGCTTACATCGAACATTATAAACCAGTTTGCATACGCTTGTAAAGTCAAAAGGAGAAGAATTCGCAGCAAATAGTCAAAGTGGAATCCTAACGGTCAGTTTATGAAACGAAGTATTGATTTCAAATCATGCAATATTGTGAAGATGACCGCCCTGTTCTAAAATATTCTGCAAGACACTATGAAAAAAGCTTGACGAACGGTTAAGGATCAGCTACAATAATTCTAGATGTAGGCCCGTTGACCGGGCAGACAGACACAAACTCCAAGCCGCTGTTGCCCTCCGGGTATATGCGGCCAATGGGTGGCGGGGGCAACTGCGCCGCCTGCCTGATGCGAAGGAGTGCAAAACGAAGGACAGACACAAGAGGTGTCCAGGCTTTGTTTGGCATTCCCGTTTTTGTTGCTTGCGTTTTTATCCCTGATGCGTTAAGGAATCTGAGTAAACAAGGAGGAGAGAATACCATGTCTGACAAGAAACGTTTCCTCGACAAGGACTACACGCGCCGTCAGTTCCTCAAGCTTTCCGGCAAGAGCCTGGTTGGCGTGACGATGTCCTCCGCGATGCTCTCTACCCTCGGTGTGACGGCTGCTGCCTTGGCTGAGGATAAGGTCAAGGTCTGGGCGTTCCCGCAGGGCCTGCTCGTGGTCAATCCGGATCGCTGCGTCGGCTGCCAGCGCTGCGAAATCAACTGCACGCTGACCAACGACGGCTGCTGCTCCAGCTACATCTCCCGCGTGAAGGTCACCCGCAACCTGTACTCCAGCCGCAACGGAGAGGGCCTGTATACTGAGAACAACTGGACCTACTTCCCGGATACCTGCCGTCAGTGCGAGGATCCGGCATGCGGCAATGCCTGCCCGATGGGCGCGATCTATGCTGACGAGAGCGGCATCCGCAAGGTGGACACAGAGAAGTGCGTCGGCTGCGGCGCCTGCACCGCCGCCTGCCCGTGGCATATGCCGACGGTCAACCCGGTGACCAAGAAGTCCTCCAAGTGCGTGATGTGCGGCGCCTGCGTCGAAGGCTGCCCGTCCGGCGCGCTCTCCATCATCCCGTGGGACAAGGTTTCCGCTGCTGCTCAGGCGATCTGAGAACGGCGACAAGAATAATCAGAGGAGGAATTCACAATGTCTGTTAAGAATGGCATCAACGGCTGGGCCGGTTCGATCGTGCGCATCAACCTGACCACCGGCACGATCACCACTGAAGATACGCTCCCGAAGTACAAGCCATATATCGGCGGCATGGGCCTTGGCTACAAGGTCATTTGGGACGAGGTTCCGCTCGATTCCGACCCGCTTGGCCCGCAGGCGAAGGCCGTGTTCGCCGTCGGCCCGCTGACCGCCTCCGGCGTGCCGTGCTCCGGCCGTATGAACATCTCCTGCCTCTCCTGCTGGAGCAAGGGCAATTCCATCGTGGACGCGCACATGGGCGGCCATATCGCGCATGCCTTCAAGTACGCTGGCTTTGACGCGATGATTCTGGAGGGCCAGAGCGACAAGCCGGTCTATATCAAGATCGACGATGAGAAGGTCAGCATTGAGGATGCCTCCCATGTCTGGGGCAAGGGCACCTTTGAGACCAACGCCACGCTCTCCAAGGAGAACGGCGACACGTTCGACGTGGCGTCCATTGGCCAGGCGGGCGAGAACCTGGTGCCGATGTCCACCATCATCACCTCCTTCGGCAACTCCGGCGGCGCCGGTATCGGCGCGGTGCTGGGCTCCAAGAAGGTCAAGGCCCTCGTTGTCCGCGGCACCGGCGCGGTGAAGATCGCGCGCCCGATGGAGGTTCGCCTGCTGTCCAACTACATGATCAAGGACCTGGTCGGCGGCAACAACAACCATAACGTTCCGACGGTTCCGCAGAGCTGGGCGGAGTACTCCGCAACCTCCAAGAACCGCTGGCAGGGCGGCCCTGGCGTCACCTGGGACAAGGCGCCCAATGGCCCCATCGACACCGGCGAGCAGCCCAGCGGCGTCATCAACGTTGCCGCGATGCGCTGCAACAAGGGTGTGTTTGACTTCGGCGCAGTGGCCGAGAAGTACACCGTGAAGCAGGGCGGCTGCTCCTCCTGCCCGGTGCGCTGCTACACCGAGTATGAGCTGGATCCGCTGGCCGATTACGACCTGCCGACCCATGTTTCCAACACCTGCATCCCGATCACCGGCCAGACCGGCATTTACTGCGGCTTCGCCCACGACTTTGTGGACGAGGGCGACGCGAAGATCGTTCTGGGCGGCGCGGGCTCCCGTGCGCAGGACGACTACGGCGTATGGTGCAACTATGGCAACCTGAAGACTGACTTCGCCCGTGCTTACAAGGACGGCATCCTCAAGGAGCACATGACCGAGGAAGAGTGGAACGAGGTGCCGTGGGACCTGATGGAGAGCGGCGATCCGCGTTGGGCTGTTGAGTTCTATAAGCGCATTGCCTCCGGCAAGGGCGCGTGGGGCGTCATCGGCAAGGGCTCCTATGCCATGTACAAGGAGTGGGGCCTTGACGATGCCAGCAAGAACTCCGCCGGCAAGAATTACTATGACGAGGTTTCCAGCTCCAACACGAATGTCACCTACAACGGCTATCCGAAGCACCATTCCTCTGAGGAGTGCTGGCAGACCGGCCTGCTCTACAATACGGCGTACAACCGTGACTGCATGATCCACGTGATCACGAACGTGGTGCGCTCCGGCTCCCCGTTTGAAGCGGTGATCAAGCCCGTTGCCGAGAGCTTCTTTGGCGAGGGCTGCGTGGATGCGCCGAAGGCGTACACCCCGATCAACGAGAACAAGGTCAAGCTGGCCAAGTGGGCGCTCAATGAGAAGCAGTGGCACGATTCCGCGACGCTGTGCAACTGGATGTACCCGATGATGCTCTCCACGAGCAAGAAGCGCGGCTACAAGGGCGACCTCGAGCTGGACGCGAAGTACATGAGCGCCGTCGTCGGCGAGGATTACCAGCGTGCCGATATCGAGTGCGATTCCGAGCGCATCACGCAGATGCTTCGTGCGATGACCGCGATCTCCTTCAAGGTCAATCTGGGCAGCACCAACCTGCGCAAGGATCACGATGCGATCCCGGCCTGGGTCTTTGACAAGGAGCCGGACTTCAAGGCGTTTGAGGAGGGCACCGTCAAGATGGATCGTGAGGACTGGGAGAAGTCCCTCGACCTGTGGTATGACGCGCTGGGCTGGGACAAGGAAACCGGTATCCCGACCCGCGAGACCCTTGAGAAGTTTGATCTGGGCGACTGCGCCGACAAGCTTGCAGAACTGGGCCTCATCAAGTAAGGCTTTCGGCACTTGATTTGCCAGCCTGAACGTGATATGCTTGTGGGAGGAATTCACGTTCCTCCCACTTTTTGCGTATTTGCATCAGAAAGGAAGATGCTCAATGTCTTTGTTTGGACGGCGCAAGCCAGGGTTTTCCAAGGAGGTAGAGCTGCGGCCCGAGGATATCTCCGACGAGTTTTCGGATCGCAACGACCCAGCCATACAGCGAGATGACAACCCAAAGCAGGAAAAGGCGGAGTACGCCGCACGCGCGCAGGCCGTGATGGACGGAATGGCGGTTGGCGCCACGGCGAGCGCGCCCGAAGCAGCGCAGCAGGATGATCACGAGGGAAAAACCGTCGATCTGTTCGATTATATGGATTCCCTGCCCGATGTTGAGGACCCGTTCCCGCCCAGCGAGCCGGAACCTGAACCGGAGCCCCAGCCTGAGCGCAAGCCCGGCGAGCTGCTCGCCGATTACATCCGCAGCCGCTCCGCTGTTGCCCAGCTGACACCGCGCAAAGCGCTGGAGGAAGAGGAGCCGCAGCTGGAGGAGATGCTTGCGGAGATTCACAGCCTTGAATCGTGCGCGGACATCAGGAGCGTGCAGGGGAGCAAGGACGAGTATTTCTATTCCGAAGAGATCATGGCGAACAACTATGCGATGATCGTGATGCTCGTATTGGAAAAGAACCTTGCCCGCACCGTTGCGCACATGGTCCGCTTCAATTGCAAGACATATCCTTCGCCCACGCCGCTGTATCACTTCATGCGTTCTCCGTACAACTACACCAAAACGCAGCTGGAGCAAGCGCTGCGCGTGCTGAAGGCGGACAAGGATACACAGGATATCAAGACCGTTGAATCGTTCAACGGCGTGCTGTACATGTATTCCACGGATATCATGTCCGAGCGCTATGCCAAGGCGCTGGCTGATGGCAATGAGACGGAGGAAGGGGATTCCTGACGGATCTGAGCCGATCGCATAGCGGCAAATGAATCGCTGCAAAGGTACAGAAGCCGCCATTGCGGCCTATTCGGGGTATAACAAAAGCTCCACTTTCCATTGGGAAGGTGGAGCTTTTGTGATTGCGCCATGCTTACAGCCTTTGGCAGAGCAGTTTAAAAAGCGCCTGACGGTTCTCCTGCGTGACCGTCAGCACGGTGACATCGTCCCGCTTCGCAATGCGGGCGACGTGCTCTGATCCGCACTTCTGTAGCACGCCGAGCACGCGCTTCTTCGAATCAAGGCACGCCTCGATCTGCGCGATGAAGCCTTCTGCCTGGCGTTCGAGCCGGCCCAGCTCGTCCATCAGGATGTACGGCGCAGGGGAGGCAAGGCTCCTTTTCAGGATGAGCACGCCATTTTCCTCAAACACAGGAAGCACCGGCACAGCGCGCTTTTCTTCTATGCGCGCGCAGCAGATGCAGTCGTTTTGATACGGCGGCATATCGACGCGCCCGTGCAGCGTAAAGCCCCGGCGTTCACCGTTTAAGCAAAACGCCTGTGTCTCAAATCCGGCGCAGTCAAGACCTCTGGCTTCAATCAGTCTGCGCAGCAGCGTGGATTTGCCCACCTGCTTGTCGCCGGTCAGAAACAGATGCCTGCGCAGCTCGGGCAGATCACTCGGCATGCTCGGCCTCCTTTGCCCAGGAAAGGATGAGGGCGCGCTGCTCCGCAGTCAGTTTGAGTTCTTCACCGTCAAGAATCACCTGAAGCGCATCCTTTTCCTGCTTCTTCTCGTGATGATGGCATCCGCACTGGCAGAAGCCGTCGTCCGTTACGCCGGCGACCGGCGGCAGCGGCTCATCCAGCAGCGCGCAGGGCTGAATGTCCGGTATCCTTTGGTCGATGTAGTCAAGCAGCGCGTCGGCATGGTCAAGCGCGTTAAAGCGCGGCAGCGGAAGCTCGATCTCCGGCTTCTGGCTGATGCGACCGGAGAAGGCAAGCGTACGGCTGTTCATGCGCGGCAGTGCGTCATCTTCCTTGTGCGCGCAGACGATGCGCGGCACCGGCGCGGCGTAATCGCCCTCCAGCAGCACATAGTCAAATCCCTTGTAGGCATCGAGAACCTTGGAGAGCGGTAGCGCTTCCGGGTAGAGGAACGTCGTTTCAAACCGGGCGCGCGCGCAGACCAGTTCGCTGCCGGCACGGCGGTGTCTGGCGGTGTTGCTGGTGGATGTGTCCATGGAAAACGTGGGGCAGAACACCGTTTTGCAGGTGCCCACCTTCTTGCCGCGGCGGCGAATGGCTTCCACCAGAGCGGTGACGGTGCTGGTCTTGCCGGACTTGCGGATGCCGACGATGGTGATGATTTTCATAGTCATACCTCTGTCTGTTGTTCATGCGTTTACAGACGCCATTATACATTATTGTCAGCGGAAATGCAAACCTGCGTCTGTTCAGACGGCCTTTCCGCCCAAGACGGTTTGCCTGACGGGAATCCTGTGAATCACCGAGGGATCGGTTTCAAACGGATCGATGGCCAGCACGGTGAAGTCGGCCAGCATGCCGGGCGCAATGCGGCCCTTGATATTCTCTTCAAAGCTGGCGTATGCGCCGAAGGCAGTGTAGCTGAGGAGCGCATCGCGCAGGGAAAGCGCTTCTCGGGGCAGATACGGCGCGCGGGACGGGCGGGTGACCGACTCGCGGGTGACAGCGCACTGGATGCCGGTAAGGACATCCGGCGGCTCCACCGGGCTGTCCGATCCTCCGGAGATCGTCACGCCGCGCCGCAGCAGCGAGGCAGCGGGATAGGCTTCGTCCGCGCGGCTGCCCAGGTGGGGATAGACGATCATGGTGTCGTAGTCAAGGAAGATGGGCTGGAGATACGCGTGCATGTTCAGCTGCTTCATGCGCTCCGCCTGCGCCTGAGTGAGAACCTGCGCATGCACAATGCCGTGGCGCGCGTCGCTGCGCGGGCAAATCGTCTGCGCGCGCTCGATCGCATGGAGCACGCGGTCCGCCGCTCCGTCGCCGATGGCGTGGACGGCGATCTGCATGCCGGCCTGATGCGCCGTGAGCACGAGCTCGTCAAGCGCCTCCTGCGTGTACACGGCGATGCCGCACGTGTCCGGTGCATCGGCGTACGGCGCGTTCAGCAAGGCGGTGCGCGTGCCGAGCGATCCGTCGGCAATCAGCTTGAGCGGGCCGAGCCTGAACCACTCGTCGCCCCAGCCGGTATTGTAGCCGAGCGAAAGAAAACGGCGAAGCGTTTCAAGGTTGGGCAGCTGGCACTGCTGCGTGACGCGCACGGTCATGCGGCCCTCGGCCCTGAGCTCCAGATAGGCGGCGATGACCTCTTCAAACGGCGCTTTGGTGGTCACAAAGTCGTCCGTCTGCACGGAGGTAACGCCGTAGCGGTTGACGTGAGCCATAGCCAGCAACAGCATGTCCTTGATCTGTCGCCTGTCCGGCGCTGGGATCTGCGTGGTGACCAGGCTGATCGCGTTTTCCTCCAGCACGCCGTTGGGGCGGCCGGTTTCGTCCGTGACGATGCGGCCGCCGTCCACGGGGATAGCATGCGTATCGATGCCGCAGCGCTCAAGCGCGCGGCTGTTGGCGACGGCGACATGGCCGCAGACGCGCGAGATGAGGCAGGGCTTGTCCGGACAGACGCGGTCGAGATCATCGCGCGTGGGATAGCGCTTCTCGTCGGTGAAATCATCCTGATTCCAGCAGTGGCCGAGAATCCATTCCTCCTGCGGATGCGTATTCACATATTCAGCCAGTGCAGACAGCATGTGCGAAAGTGAATCGCTTGCCGGGCCAAGCTGCGCCTGGGTGAGCATACAGCCGATATTGAGCAGATGCATATGCGAATCGTTAAAGCCCGGGCAGACGAACTGGCCGCGCAGATCGATCCGCTCCGCTTCAGGATATGCCCGATGTGCGGCGTCTGCCTTGCCGACGAACGCAAATACGCCATCCTTGACGACAAAGCACTCCGCTGAATGGGCGTCCGCTGTGAATACGCGGGCATTTTCATAACAGGTGGTCATCGTATCCTCCATATATCTTCTACATTTCTGTCCTTGTCATTCTCATTTCAGGTTTGCAGAATAAGCATCAAATGAATAAGGCCCTATAACTAATGATTCGATTTTTTCGACATTGTATTCGGTCAACTCTGTGACTAGAGTTCCATCGGAATCAAGAACAATCATACTGTCTGAGATGTCTTTAATCTCTGAAATGCTGTTGATTGCTCCTAAGCGAACATCCTTATATACCGCTGCAGTTAGGTCGGATAGTTCAGCACCCAACACGATATTGTGGCAATTCGGAAAAAAGTACCCAACAACACGTTGAATCTGATTATCGTTGCTAAGAATGATTGTCGCATCATCTACAGAGTCACGAATCGTATCAATCGAATAGTCAGTCTGAATTCTGTAATAGTTTTCATCGTAATAATATCTTCGGTTAGAAATTACACCAACAAAGAGAACACATAACAATACAACGATCTTTATAAGTTTCCGATCGATTCTAGAGTACGATATAGAAATACCCAGCCACATACATGCTGCTGCAGGGATCATGTATCTTGAAACAAAAACAGGTCGTATGATCAAGGATAGTATGATTCCCAAAAGAATAGTACCCACCCAAACAAGAATTCCGAACAATCCATCATAACACTTTTTCTTCAAGCAAAGTACCAATGACAAAACAACGCCAATAATAAAGATTGCATATAGTATTGCGTCAGCTGCAGGCTGACCTACCGTAATCAAGAACTTGGAATACTCAAGTACTGAATCCATAGTGATCGGAGGAATCCAGTAGTTTTCACTGACTGTAGCGACTTGTTTGAAGAATATGAGCAACCACGGAATATATAGGATTACAACGCCAATACCAGACAATAACAGCATGGGCAGCAGCTTAAAGCGCCTTCGAACGAATTCCAAAATAATGATTTCGGCATATATGACAATAGCGGCTGCGCAGGCAAAATAGTGCGTATAAGCGGCAAGCGCAGAAAAGACAGTCAATAGCATATATGCGTATACTTTTGGTTTTTCGTTATTCATGATCTGTGTCATAGACAAAAATGCACAGAAAACGAATAACATGCCCCATCCAAACATCCGTATTTCAGTTGAATATATCAGCATTTGAGGCATAGACACAATGAATATGCTGAAGAGAAGGCCTGCAAAGGCACCATAGTTTCTTCTAACGATAGTGAGTCCAATGAATACGAGAATAATATATGGGAAGACTGAAACAAACTTACCTGTCCAAACAAGGTTGGACTGGAAGAATGGTGCTCCAATGAGATATCCCGCTTTAAGTATGATATAGTAGAGCGGAGGATGAACATCCATTGCATCAGTAATAATTAAATCCCGTATTGAATGCTTCGCAAGTTCCACGCTATATGCTTCATCGACCCATATTGTGTTGCTGAAGATTGATGGAATAACACATGCCAGCAGAAGAATGGGAATGATAAATCCTCCGATTCGCGATACTTTGTTCATCTTAATAACGCTCTCCTTTGCAGTTCCGTGGACAACAGTATACGCCATTTGCGCCCGCAATTCAATCCTTCCTTGCCACGCGGCATCCTTTGCGATATAATGAAACACAATCAGGCTTGGAAGGAGGCGGAGGCAGTGGCGGGAATGGAAGCGATCTGCGCGCGGCTTTGCCTGCTCACGCGTGCCGCATGGCGCGAAGACCTGCCTGCGCCGCTGACCAGGCCGATGGTGCGCCGGATGCTCCGCGTGGGCGCGCTCAGCGATCTGACGCTCCGGCGGACAGAAGAGGTGCGCGTTGAACACTATGCGCGTGCGGAGGCGCTGCTCTCACGCGCGACGGAGATCTATCATCAGGTAGAGGCGGCGAGAGCGCAGGGCTACGATGTGCTGCTGCCGGAGGACGAGGCATGGCCGGTGAATCTGCATGCGCTTGGCGCGCAGATGCCGCAGTTCCTCTTTGTGCGCGGCAGCCGTGCGCTGCTCACGCGTCGCGCTGTCGCGGTGGCCGGCAGCCGGGCGATCGGGGATCATGCAGCAAAGCTTGCCAGAACATGCGGCGAATCGCTGGCGCGCGAAGGGCTTGTGATGGTCTGCGGCGGCGCATGGGGCGTCGATGCGGCGGCGCAGCGCAGATTCCTTGATGAAGACGGATCGCTGATTCTCGTGCCAGCCTTTCCCGTGGGAGAGCTGCTGCGGCAGACGGTTCTGCGAGACGCTCTGGCGCAGGGGAGATTGCTCCTCGTCTGCGATACCTGGCCGGAGGAGCCGTTTTCCGCGCCCAAGGCGCTTTCACGCAATCACACGATTTATGCGCTGGGCGATGCGGCTGTGGTTGTCGCGTCGCGCGCGGAGAAGGGCGGCACATGGAGCGGCGCCTCGGCCTGTTTGCGCGGCGGGTACACGCCGCTGTTCGCCCTTTGCGAAGACGGTGCGGATTTTGAAGGCAACAGGCTGCTGCTCGCACGCGGCGCAAGGCCGCTTGACCTGCGCGAGCCGGTGAGCCCACAGATGTTTGGAAACGGAGAGGATAGGGCGTGCAGGTGAGGATGCCTTCGATTCCCATGCGCGAGGCGCTGCATTTCATGGGCTGGCGCGGGACGCCGGTGGAGCCGCAGCTGCTTGAGCAGATCGGGGAACTGATTGAACAGGCAAAGCACGAAATCCAGCCATATGCGGCGCTGCAGCGCTTTGCCATGGAAGAAAACGGCAGGCTGGAGGGCACTTCTCTGATTCCACAGGGGCATGATGTGCAAAAGATGCTCTCCGGCTGCCATGAGGCAGTGCTGCTGGCGGCTACGCTGGGTGCAGGCAGCGAACGGATGCTGCTCAAGGCGCAGGCGAGGAGCAGCGCACAGGCGGTGCTGCTGGACGCGGTGCTCAGCGCGGCGATTGAAGCGGTATGCGATGCGCAGGAGGCGGCGCTGCGGAAGGAACTGGCGGCGCAGGAATTGTATCTGACGGACCGATTCAGCCCGGGCTACGGGGACATGCCCCTGGCGCAGACGAAGGACATCTGCGCGGTGCTCTCTGCGGACAAGACCATCGGGCTCACAGTGTCCCAAAGCGGCATCATGATTCCGCGCAAGTCGGTCACTGCGATCATGGGCGTGAGCCGCCATCCGGTCAGCCGCAGGCCCTCGGGCTGCGCGGCATGCAGCATGCGTGAGCGGTGCGCGCTGCGCAGAAAGGGAGATTAACATCGGACGCAGCTGCGGGCAAATCCGCAGCGGAGAGGACGGATTGATATGCATACACAGGCCATCACCCTTCTGGACGGCGCGATGGGCACCATGCTCCAGCGAGCGGGGCTCAAGCTCGGCGACAGGCCGGAGACGCTTTCCATCACCGCGCCCGACGTGGTGGAGGGCATTCAGCGGCAATATGTGCAGGCGGGCACGCAGATGCTGCTGGCCAACACATTCTGTGCCAACGCGCATAAGCTTGCCGGCACTGGCTTTGCGGTGGAGGACGTGGTGCGTGCGTCTATCGGCGTGGCCAGGCGTGCCTGTGCCGGAACACAGACGAAGGTGGCGCTTGACATCGGCCCGATCGGCGAACTGCTGGAGCCGCTGGGCACGTTGCGCTTTGACGAGGCGTATGATCTCTTTGCGCAGATGATCCGCGCGGGCGCGCAAGCCGGTGCGGACGCGGTGTTCTTTGAGACGTTTTCCGACCTGAATGAGCTGCGCGCCGGCGTGCTGGCGGCGAAGGAATGCTGCGCTCTGCCAGTGTTTGCGTCGATGACGTTTGAGCAGTCCGGACGGACGTTCCTGGGTGTGGACGCGCAGTGCGCGGCGATGTCGCTGTCCGCGCTGGGTGTGCAGGCGGTGGGCGTGAACTGCTCGCTGGGCCCGAAGGAGGTTGCGCCGATCCTGCGCGCGATGCGCGAGGCGACGGACCTGCCGCTGATCCTCAAGCCGAACGCGGGCCTGCCCGATCCTGCAACCGGCGCATACGACACCACGCCGGAGGAATTCGCCGTGGCATGCGCGGCGCTGACGGATGCGGGCGCGGCATACATCGGCGGATGCTGCGGCACGTCGCCGGACTATATCGCCGCGCTGCGCAGCGCGCTTACGGGCAAACAGGCCGAATGGACGGGCAAGAGCGTGCACGGCATCTGCTCTTCCAGCCAGCTGTGCGCCTTTGGCAAGGGTGTGCGCGTGATTGGCGAACGCATCAATCCGACCGGAAAAAAGCGTTTTCAGCAGGCGCTGCGGGAAGGTGATCTCAACTATATCGTCTCGCAGGCGATTGAGCAGGAGGAGGCCGGCGCGCAGATTCTCGACGTGAATGTCGGCTTACCGGGCGTTGATGAGCCGGAGATGATGCGCCGTGTGGTGACGGCGATCTCCGGCGCGGTGTCCCTGCCGCTTCAGATTGATTCGTCCAATCCCGCAGCGATTGAGGCAGGCCTTCGGGCTGCGCCGGGCAAATGCCTGATCAACAGCGTCAACGCTTCGCGCGCGTCACTTGACAGCGTGCTGCCGCTCGCGAAGAAGTACGGCGCGGCCATCGTCGCGCTGACGCTGGGCGAAAGCGGTCTGCCGGCCACGACGCAGGAGCGCGTGGACTTTGCCAGAAAGATCGTCGGTGAAGCACAGCAGGCGGGCATTCCCCGTGAGGATATCGCGGTAGACTGCCTGACATTGACGGTTTCTGCCCAGCAGGAGCAGGCGAACCAGACGCTGGAGGCCGTGCGCATCGTGTATCAGGAGCTGGGCCTGGAGACGGTGCTGGGTGTATCCAACATCTCCTTCGGCCTGCCGCAGCGCCAGCTGGTCACTCGGGCATTCCTGACGCAGGCCATCTGCGCAGGACTGACACTGCCCATCATCAACCCGAACCAGCAGGACATGATGGACACGATTGACGCGTGCCGCGTGCTCAGCGGCGAGGATGTCTCCTGCACGAGGTACATCGAGCGTCATGCGTCTGCGCAGCAGGAGACGAAGCAGGCTGCTCCTTCGGCATCCGGCAAACTCACAATCGGCGAGGCGATTGCCAAGGGCATGAAGGCTGAGGCACAGGCGATTGCTGCCGAGATGCTGAAAACCGCCGCGCCGCTTGAACTGGTGGAGCGGCACCTGATTCCGGCGCTCGACCTCGTCGGAGAGCGCTATGAGCGCCAGGAAATCTTCCTCCCGCAGCTGATGAACGCAGCCAGCGCGTCCGGCGCGGCATTTGACGAGGTGCGCAAGGCCATCGAGCGGACCGGCGCGCAGGGCGAGGGCAAGGGCCCGATCGTGCTGGCGACGGTGGAGGGCGACATCCACGACATCGGCAAGAACATCGTGCGCACGGTGCTGGAAAACTATGGCTTCCATGTGATCGATCTGGGCCGCGACGTGCCGCCCGAGCGCGTGGTGGAGGCGGTGAAAGCCCACAGCGCAAAGATCGTCGGACTGTCCGCGCTCATGACCACAACGGTGCCGAGCATGCAGCGCACCATCGAGCATCTGCGCGGTGCGGGGCTGCATGTGCCGGTCATCGTGGGCGGCGCGGTGCTCACGCCCGATTATGCGAAGGAGATCGGCGCGGACTACTATGCGAAGGACGCCAAGCAGTCGGCGGACATCGCCAAAGATCGGAAGAGCGTCGTGTAGGGAAAGAGTGTAGATCTCGGTGGTCGC